>CAJWOD010000063.1 GCA_913044145.1 uncultured Nitrospina sp.
AAAGGAATTTCTGATTCATAAGTTTCCTCTATTTCTGCAACTTCCACTTCGAATTCATTGGTTTCTTTACACTCCATGATGTGTTGAATTGGTTTTTTGATGGAGGTTGGAATAATATTATTTACTTTGTTGTGTTCCAATTGAATTTTGCGCCTTCGACTCATCTCATCTATAGCCTCTTGCATGGATTTTGTAATGGTATCAGCATAAAATATCACTTTTCCATCTAGGTTTCGTGCAGCTCGTCCCGAGGTCTGGATCAAAGAAGTGGTCGATCTTAAAAACCCCTCTTTGTCGGCATCCAATATTGCTACTAAAGAAACTTCAGGGATGTCTAGCCCCTCTCTAAGTAGGTTTATGCCTATTAATGCATCAAAATCTCCCTTCCGGAGCTCACCTATAATTTGTGTTCTTTCCAACGTAACAATATCGGAATGTAAATATCTTACTTTGAGTCCCATTTCTGAAAGATGTTCGGTGAGGTCTTCTGAAAACCTTTTGGTTAAGGTGGTGACCAGGGTGCGCTGTTTTTTTTCTGCACGAATACGAATTTGGTTATAAAGATCATCGACCTGGCTTGCTATGGGTTTGATTTCGATTTCTGGATCAACTAATCCTGTAGGTCGTGCAATTAGCTCTGTAACTTTGTCTCCACATTTTCCTAGCTCATAAGATCCTGGAGTTGCAGAAACATAGATGATGTTTTTTGCATGTTTTTCGAATTCTTCAAATTTAAGAGGTCGGTTATCGAAAGCAGAAGGTAAACGAAAACCATAACGAACCAGACTTTCTTTCCGAGATCGGTCGCCGTTATACATCCCTCGCAACTGCGGCAGTGTCACATGGCTTTCGTCTATGATGAAGAGTGAGTCTTCCGGAAAATAATCCAAAAGAGTAGGCCCTGGTACTCCAGGTTTTCGAGCCATTAAGTGACGAGAATAATTTTCTATACCCTGACAATAACCAACTTCTTTTATCATTTCCAGGTCGAATAACGTTCTTTGGTCTATTCTTTGTGCTTCTATTAGCAGATTTTGACTTTTAAAATAAGCAATTCGTTCAATCAGCTCCTTACGAATACTTTTCATGGCCAATTGTAGAGGTTCCTGTGGAGTGACATAATGACTTGCAGGGTAAATAGCAATTCGATCTAATTCTGCAATCAGTTGCCTGGTTAGTGGATCAAAAGAGGAGATTCGATCGATCTCATTACCAAAAAACTCAATGCGAATAGCTTCATTTCTTTCATAAACGGGAAGAATTTCTAATACGTCACCACGAACTCGGAAGGTACCGCGTTGAAAATCGATATCATTCCTTTTGTATTGAATCTCGACCAGTTTAGAAAGAGCATGATCTCGTTCCAATTGTTTCCCGCGCTCCAGGAACAACAGCATACCCTGATAGGCTTCGGGAGACCCTAATCCATAAATACAAGAAACACTGGCGACAATGATCACATCTCTCCGCTCAAATAAAGAATGGGTAGCAGAATGGCGCATCTTATCAATTTCGTCGTTGATCGAGGCGTCTTTTTCGATGTAGGTATCTGTATGAGCTAGATAGGCTTCTGGCTGGTAGTAATCGTAATAACTGACAAAATAACCCACTGCATTGTCAGGGAAAAAAACTTTGAACTCGTTATAGAGTTGTGCTGCAAGAGTTTTGTTATGGGCCAGTACCAATGTAGGTTTTTGCATTTCCTGAATAACATTAGCAATGGTGTATGTTTTGCCTGATCCGGTGACACCCAAAAGCGTTTGCGAACTAGGGCTGCTGTTTAAACCTTTCACCAGTTCTTCAATGGCTTGTGGTTGATCCCCTGTAGGATTATATTCGGCTTTTAATTTGAAAGGTTGCATGCAGATTTATTTTGGAATACTAGTAAAATGATTTGATTAGATTTTATCATATTCGGGATTTGTCCCGATTTATGTTAGATTATTAGATTCAGAATTCCAAGGGTCGATCTTATCGTTTTTTTTCTACTCTAAGTTTAAAATCTAATAAAGTCCCTTGTTTGTTCGTAGGATATTCGGACGAACCCCCGTTGGAGAAGAATGTTTGGAAACTCAAGAAGATATCATAAAGATCATTCAATTAAACAACAGTGAAATTACTTTAATTGGAACCGCTCATGTTTCGCAATTGAGTGTTGAAATGGTTGAAGAAAAGATAGCCACGGGAGATTACGATTGTGTCGCGGTAGAGCTTTGTTCGCCGCGTTTAGAAAATATCACCAATCAAGCGTGGTGGAAGAACCTAGATATTTATCAGATCTTTAGAGAAAAGAAAGCTGGGTTGCTGTTGATCAACCTTGCCTTAACCGCTTATCAAAAACGTTTAGCGCAGCGAATAGGGGTAGAGGCGGGTAAAGAAATGATGCGTGCAGTGGAACTTTCACGTGGAAGGGACCTTCGACTTGAGGTAATTGATCGTAATATCTCAACCACTTTACACAGGTTGGTTACGGAAGTTTCTTTTTGGCAAAAAACGAAAATAATTGGTGGTTTGATCGCCGGTGTTTTTGTTGGTGAAGAAATTAGCGAAGAGCAGATAGAAGATTTGAAACGTGGCGACATGTTGCATGCAGTGGTCAGTGAATTTGGAGAAGAATTGCCGGAAATTAAACGGGTATTGATCGATGAGCGTGATGAATACATGATGGGTCGCTTAGCCGAGATATCTGGTTCTGACGATGCGCCTAAAAAAATTCTTGCTTTAGTCGGAGCCGGACATTTGATGGGCATGATGGCTAATAAGGACTTGCCGCCGGGTGCCGCGCATCTACAAGAACTGGATCAGAAACCTCCACCGAGCAAAACCGGGCTTTATATTGGATGGGGCATTTGTGTTTTGATCCTTAGCATGTTTGTTGTGGGTTTTAAACAATCGCCGGAACTAGGAGGGCAATTAGTAGCCACCTGGGTTTTGTTCAATGGTGGTTTATCTGCACTGGGAACTGCTTTAGCGCTTGGGCACCCCGTATCCATTTTTGCCGCATTTTTTGCTGCGCCGCTTACTTCTTTGAACCCAACTATAGGTGCAGGGATGGTCGTTGGTCTTGTCGAGTCCTATATGCGAAAACCTAAGGTAGGTGACTTTGAAACTTTACGCGAAGATATTACTCATTACTCAATGTGGTGGAAGAATAGAGTCGCTAGACTTTTATTGATATTCTTTTTTTCCAGTTTTGGTTCTATGATAGGTACCTATGCGGCAGGAGCGTCTATCGTGACACAATTATTTGGTTGATTATAATGAAAATAGTTGTTACTCCCCCGGCCTTTTACAAATCCGAAGCTCTAAAGCTCAAACTTTCTAGTCTATTTCCAAATACAGTTTACAATCAAAACACTGATTATTTGTCAGGGGAGGAGTTGATGAATTTTCTCAAAGACGCCGATGCTGCAATAATTGGAAGAGATCCGGTGACTCAGAATATTCTAAATGCTTTGCCACAACTAAAAATGATTTCTAAATACGGAGTTGGGCTCGATAATCTGGATCTGAACGCAATCAAACAAAGCGGGATTGAGTTGGCGATAACTACTGGGGTTAATAAGCGGTCGGTGGCAGAGTTGACTCTGAGCTTTATGATTGGACTTTGTCATAATATTTTTATATCCGCAGAAAGAATGAAAAGAGGCGAATGGATACGTGAAGGGGGTCAGAATCTTTCTGGGAAAACTATTGGAATTATTGGCTGCGGTAATGTTGGTAAAGAGGTTATTAAAATATTAAAACCCTTTAGCTGTAAAATTCTAATAAATGATATTGAAGATAGAAGCAAGTTTTGCCTTAAACAGGGTGCCATAGAATCATCTTTTGAGTTGTTAATCAAAGAATCTGACATTGTCTCTTTACATGTGCCTCTTACAAATTTGACACGAAATATGATTAACAAAAACGTATTAAAAGATATGAAGGCAAATGCTTTTCTTGTAAATACCAGCCGGGGTCCAGTGGTAAACTCGTCGCATCTTCATAGAGCCTTAGTATCTAAAGAAATATTGGGTGCCGCACTCGATGTTTTTTGTTCCGAACCTCCCGATGACATTGAGTTTCTGCGACTACCACAGCTGATGGTTACCCCTCATATAGGGGGAAACAGTATAGAAGCGGTCGAGGCCATGGGGCAGGGAGCTATCGATAACCTTTTAAAGTATTTCAATAAATAATGGAAGCACAGGGATATTCAAAGAAAGATTGGGAGCGACACTATGATGAGAAGGATCTGGGCTGGGATTTGGGCGAGGTTGCGCCTCCTTTTGTGAATTTGTTGGAATCCAAAACTATTATCCCTGGTAAAACCCTAGTGCCTGGTTGCGGTCGAGGACATGAAGTAATTTTTCTTGCCGAAAATGGATTCGATGTAACTGCGGTTGATTATTCAAAAGGTGCGGTGAATCATTTAAACTCTGTTATTAAGGAGCGAAAACTAGTTAGCCAGGTTCTGCATCTAGATTTTTTTACATTGGACTCCACTCATGATGGTCTTTATGATCTTTTGATTGAACAGACCTTTTTCTGTGCCATTTCTCCGATTCAAAGACCTTTATATGTAGGAACTGTTACAAGAGTTTTGAAAACAGGCGGAATGCTTGCAGGTTTGTTCTACCATACAGGACAAGAAGGAGGTCCACCTTTTAATACGACCAGGGATGATATCATCAAGCATTTTTCAGATTCTTTTGAAATACGTGAGTTGTCTCAGGCAAAGAATTCTGCTGAACAAAGAAAAGATAAAGAATGGTTAGTAATTCTTACTAAAAAGTAAAAGACCTTTGCCCAGCAGGAGTAAGCAGAGAGGCTTCGTTATTTTTTGGAGAATTGATGGCGGTGGAGATTTCGAAATATTCTATTTCGTTTTCGAGATCGCCCGAAAACAGAGAAGATAAAGAATTGCTGTCGGCGGTTAGCCAGGTTTTGTAGTTATTAGGGTGCAAGATAACTGGCATTCGCGAATGC
Source organism: uncultured Nitrospina sp. (assembly GCA_913044145.1). Lineage (GTDB taxonomy): Bacteria > Nitrospinota > Nitrospinia > Nitrospinales > VA-1 > UBA8687. The sequence continues at coordinate 4,972 of CAJWOD010000063.1, forward strand.
AAAGACGATAATGTGTTATTAGCTTCACTAGTAACAATGGTATAGGTATTGAGAGAATCATTTCCAGAATCCCATGTGGACCATAATCCTGCAAAGGCAAATAAGGCCTGATTTTTCATTCTAATATAGTAAGGTTTTTTTTCTTTCCATTCGATGAAACCATCTGCTGGAATCAGGCAGCGTTGGTTTTTAAGAGATTCGCGGAAACTGGGTTTTTCATGTAGGGTTTCGCAACGAGCGTTTATTAGTTTGTTGCCCATTGTTGCGTCTTTGGACCAGGATGGGACCATCCCCCATTTCTTTTCAACCAAATTCAATTGATTGGATGAATAAGTGATTACCGCTGAAAATTGGCTAGGGGCTATATTAAAACTAGGAAGGTATTTAAGGCTTATCCGGATAGGCTTAAAATGCGACATAATCGTTTTGATGGGTTTTGTAAGAGTGTATCTACCGCACATTTTTTAACAGTCCCGGTTAAAAGTTAAAGCATTAAAAGGGCAAATATTTAGTGTAGTATATTTATTGTGAGATATGTTTTCCAACGAAAAAACCAAAACTTTTTAAATTAGTAATTTGAATATATGAAAAAAATCAAGAAGATTCATTCAGGAATATTTCGTGATGGCGGGGCAGGTGCTTACGCAAAACGCCGATATCGCGATAGACGAAGTAAACTTATGGAACGGGAGAATTCGTTAATAGTCATAACGGGTGTTCCTTATGGACCAGGAGGAAAAACTGTATGGGCTTACGCCCACAGTCCAACGTACCAGGAGCCCACGATTATGTATTTGACTGGTATCAATCAGAATAATGTCATTTTACTACTGGATCCTAAATCTAAAGTTTCTACTGAAATTTTGTTTGTAGGTCGTAAAGATCGTATTATGGAGTTTTGGGAAGGGGTGCGCTTTGGTGTTGGAGATAAAGCGAGTTTGCAAGAGGTTCGATCGGTAACAGGTATAAAAGATGTCCGTGATATTGGAGAGTTCAAAGATTTGCTCAGGGAGAGATTTGTAAAAAATAAAAAAAAATCTGTGGCTACTTTTTGGTATGAAGGAATTCGTAAAGGAAGAAAAACAAGTATAACCACTGATCACAATTATGATTTTAAAAAGAAGTTGGCAGGTTGGTTGCGCGAGTGGAAAGCACCAGAAGGCGCCTTAAAAAATATTATGGCCAACCACTTCTCTTTACGGTTGCCTTTGGATAAATATGATATTAAAAATGCCAGAAAGGCGCAGGAAATTACTGGAGACGGTTTCAGATCGTTGCTCAAGAACTTTAGTAATTTTAATAATGAATGTCAGATCCAGGGCTATTTAGAGGGGAAAATGCGTATGAATTCCCCCTACGGTCTCAGTTATCCTTCCATTGTAGCCTCAGGTGCCAATGCAACTATTCTTCACTATATGAAAAATGATGATCCCATTTCTAAAAATGAAATGATATTAATTGATTTTGGTGTCCGGTGGATGACTATGCATGCAGATATTACTCGAACCTTTCCTGTTTCAGGAAAATTTAATCCCATGCAAAAATTACTTTACGAAATTGTTTTGAACGGACAGCGGGAAGTGGAAAAAGTTGCGCGAGCCGGGATAACCATAGATGAGCTGAATAATGTGTGCTGGACAGTTGTTAATGATGGTTTGAAAAAAAAGTTCAGCGCGGTTGGGGGTAAATACAAACTGCGATACAAAGACAGACCGCACGGAGTTAGCCATTTAATGGGTGAGCAGGAACATGATGGCGACCCATTCCGTAATTATGCAACCCAACCTATGAAAGCAGGCTGGATGATAAGTAATGAGCCTGGACTGTATGGGGACTTTAAAATTCGACTAAATGGAAAAACTTACGATGAAACTATCGGGATTCGAATAGAAGATAATCTGGTTATGACCCAAAGCAGTTGTATGAACCTCTCTAGTATTATTCCTAAAAGTATAAAAGAAATTGAGAAATTGATGGCTGATAACTAGAGTTTTTTCAGTTCAGCGAGAACTTCTTCAATATGATTTTTTACTTTCACCTTTGGAAAAATTTTTCTAACGGTTCCACTTTTGTCAATTAAGAATGTGGTTCGTACAATTCCCATAAAAGTTTTTCCGTATAGTTTTTTTTTCTGCCAGACTCCATATTTCTCTACGACTTTTTTATCTGTATCCGCCAATAATGTGAATGGCAGATCATATTTCTCAATAAATTTTTGGTGTCTTTCCTGAGAATCTATGCTGACGCCCAGAATGGCAGTGGTTTTAAATTTTTTTTTCTGGTCCCTAAAGTCACAGGCTTGAGTTGTGCAACCCGGTGTCATATCCTTGGGATAAAAATAAAGGATTACGTTCTTTTTGCCTTTAAAAGAGCTGAGTTTTACTTTTGTACCATTTTGGTCGAGGGCCGTAAAATCGGGCGCTTTATTTCCTTCTTTTATTTCTTTTGTAGCCATATTATTTATTAACTTGGCAGTTTTTCCAAAAGGGCATTAATTTTTTTGTGAAGATTATTTAAAGTTTCCATCAATTGCTCTTTTTTTCTTCGGTCTCCAGGTCTATTGAAGATCATCCT
>CAJWOD010000064.1 GCA_913044145.1 uncultured Nitrospina sp.
CTGGTCATATTTTTCCTCCAGTTCTGAACGGAGTATATTTTTCTGGAATTTTGGAATTCGCTCAATCACCTCTCGCGTTATCCAATCTAATAATTGTTGCAAGCCTTCAATTGCTTCCCGAATTTTTTGAATCATCACGTGCAGCGCACAGGAAACCCATCCATGCAAGACTCCTAGACTCAGATACCAGATGTAGGCTAACAAAAGAATAGATGTTTCTAGCCATTCGCTCCAGTCAACTGTATCCAGAAACTGTGAGTCGAAGGCGATTGTAGATAAAATGCCCAAACTAAAACCAGTAAAACTGAATAGGAGAAAACTTTTTAATGTTCCAAGAAAAAGTCCACGAAAAAATTTGAGCCAATAGTCGAATATCTGGGACTTATTCATTTTTTAATTATTTTGCGCTACATTGGGCTCAATATTTATGGATAAAATCAAGTCTCCGCGTTTTTTGTTTTGGGTGCGACCTTTATTTCGTATCCTTAATTTTCCTCCGGATGGAAAATTAGCAGGAATACGTACCATTAATTCCTCGGTAGAACCGTCCACCTTGTAAGAAATTTTTTTACGGGTTCCATTCATTGCCTCAAGATAAGGGATGGAAATAGCAAAGTCCATATCGAGAAGAGACTTCTTATCTAATGTGGATTTTTCAAATATTCCCTGAAAATTCTTAACCAAAGGATTATTGGTTTTCGGTTTATTATCTGGATTGGCAGCATCTTTCGCCTTTTTCATTTTATGAAGGGCGTAAAGAGAGGTTCCTACGACTTGTGCCAGTTTAATTCCCATGCCAATGCGGCCAATGGGACCAGGAACCATTCTGAGGATTCTTCCTAAGCCCCCGACAGCGCCGCCAAAGAAAATCGATTCAAAAAAATTATTGCCCGATCGGAAACCTGAACGACTGAACTCGCGGTTGAGTTCTTCAAACATATCACTGACATTTTTCCCTTGGAACATGCTGGAGAAAATATCTTCTTGGGAATATTGAAACCTAGAGGAACCTCGCCCTGCGAGGCGATCAGCCCGGAAACGATCGTATTCCAATTTTTTTTTTGGATCACTTAATACTCCGTAAGCTTCAGTGATCTCCTTAAAAATTTCTTCGCTGCGAGGATCGTTTGGGTTGTGATCTGGATGCAATTCCAAAGCCAGTTTTCTAAAAGATTTTTTAATTTCCTCCTGACTGGCAGAATCGGATATGTGGAGAATTTTATAATAGTCCTTAAATTCTTTTATTTGAGCCATGAGTGATAAGTTACATTCCTAGCTTTTGAGCATAGATCGCTTCAGCCTTTTCCGGACCTTCGAGTGCTGTATTTTTACTTTTGGTTGATAATTTATAAGTATTATCTGTATGTAGACGTTGCTTTAAATTTTCAAAGTGGACTTTTATTGGCAAAGCAGCGATTTCCTTTTGCTGGGGAATGAGAATGAAGTTTGATTCTGCCAACACATCCCGGTATTTTCGTTTCATATCCATTTTATAGGCGTGGTAGCCTTCTATATCTTGAACACCTACGTAGGGTTCGTGGTTCAGTATCTTGTACTTTTTAGGAATATAAACGTTGGCAAAGTAGTCGGGGCCAAGAGAGTGATGCACAGTAGTTTTAATCTTCAAGACTCTCAGGCTTTCATCGCTCGGGGTCATTTTCATTTCTACCCAGTAACTACGATCATGAAAATTAAGATTTTCAAGGAAAACTATTCCATAGAGTACGTTGAATTTAAATTGAAGAAAGACCCCTAGAAATATCCATCCAAAAACTCTCCAGAATTTTTTCACGAAAAACTCCTTACACTATTTTAAAATCAACGTTTGATTCTAAATTGAAACTCAATAAAATTAGTCTTACAAAAATATTCTATAACAAATACAATTTGTTGTGTTGTTTATATCTTTTATTCAGCTTGATATTTCGTGCGGCTTCCAATAAATTAAGTCAAAAGACCAGTTTCTGATAGCCAAATGAGGCATCAAAAATCAGCCTGATAGAAGATAGTTCGGGAGTCATTTTTCCTGTCTGGAAATCACATGCACTGTTGTTAAGAAAAAATATCCGGAGACTTTTCCAGTGAATCGAGGATTGTTGATTGTTTTTGAAGGTATTGATGGCTCTGGTAAGAGCACGCAATGTAGGAGGCTAGCAGAACTTTTAAACAAAAAAGGGATTGCTAATATTTCATTTGCTGAACCCACACGAGGTAAATGGGGAATGAAAATCCGCCAGCTTTTAGAGAAAGGTAGAAATGGTATTAGTCCTGATGAGGAGTTGGAATGGTTTATGAATGATAGAAAAGAAGATGTGGAACAGAATATTAAACCTGCATTGAAGGCTGGAAAAGTTGTATTGATGGATCGTTATTATTTTTCTACAGCAGCTTATCAGGGTGCTTTAGGCTTCGATCCACATAAAATAAGGGCAGACAATGAAAAGTTTGCTCCAATTCCAGACCGGGTATTGGTTTTCCATAATTCTCCTGAAATAAGTCTAGAAAGAATTGAGTCTTCCCGGGAAGAAAAAAGTGCTTTTGAAAAGCGCGATTATTTAATAGCAGTACAGAATATTTTTAAAAGTTTTAGTGGCCCAAACATAAGGTATATTTCGAGCGATCCATCCTTAGAAATAGTTTATGAGCAAGTGGTGTGCGAAGTTCAGGACCTTTTTGAGGTAAAATTATGAAACGTTTTGTAATAGCTATAACAGGCGCAAGCGGTGTGTGCTATGGAAAAAGATTGTTTGACTGTCTTAAATCTCAGGCAGAAGTCCATGTGATTATATCTGAGCGGGGCGTTGAATTGTTGAACATTGAACTAGGACTCAAACCTTCTTATTTTAAGGGTAAAAATGTAACCCTGCATAAGACGACAAAAATTAATACCTCTATTGCCAGTGGTTCGTTTCATGTCGATGGTATGGTAATCGTCCCTGCGAGTATGGGTACCATAGGTAGAGTTGCTGCCGGGGTTTCGGGTAATTTGATTGAACGGGTAGCGGATGTCATGCTGAAAGAAAAACGTAAATTGATTTTAGTACCCAGAGAAGCTCCATTAAGTACAATTCACCTTAAAAACCTTCTTGCGTTGGATCAGGCTGGCGCTTTGATACTTCCTGCTTCTCCTGGTTTTTATCAGCAACAAAATACAGTAGAAAGTCTTGTGGATTTTGTTGTGGCAAGAATCATTGATCAACTGGGGGGCGAGCATGACCTGATGCCTCCTTATAAAGTCTGAGAAAAGCCAGGGTAATTTAAATGATTTATCTGGATAATGCTGCAACCACGTCAATGGATCCGGAAATCATTACTTCGCTGCAAGACTATATGCGCGTTCAATTTGCTAATAGCGGAACGGTTTATGGCATTGGAGTCGATGCTAAAAAGAAAATTGAAGAGGCGAAAGAAAGTATTACTTTTGCTCTAGGAATTCCTTCTTCCCACAATCTTGTTTTCACAAGTTGCGGAACAGAATCGAACAATCTATTTCTAAAGGGCCTTTGTTTTCCAGATAAAAAAACAGCGTATCTGGGTTTAGAGCATCCCAGCATTACAGAGACCCTTCTTTCCTTTAAAAAATTTGATAATGAACCAGCCTCTTTGTTGAAATTCAACAGACAGGGAAGACTCGATTTATCCTGCCTTCCATTATTAAAGGAAAAGAAGATCAGGCTTCTTTGTCTTTCGCATGTGAATAATGAATTGGGCACGATAAATGATCCAGTTCCTCTAATAGAAGCAATGAAAAAGGAGTCTCCAAAAACTCGCTTATTTTTAGACGGGGTTCAGGCGATTGGAAAAATCAAATTAAATAAAAGCATGTGGTCGGGTTTAGCAGGGTATTCCTTATCTGCCCATAAGTTTCATGGGCCCAAAGGTATTGGTTTGCTTGTTTACAACTCCAATTTAAATTTAGCCCCACAACTCCATGGAGGCAAACAACAATTTGGCGTACGTGCAGGAACCCTTCCGGTTCCATTAATTATGGCTTTTGCGCAAGCAGTTGAACTGGCGATAGCTAGACAGCAAAAAACGGAGGAACATTTTAAAAAACTACAAGAGCATTTGATTGAAGGATTGAATAAACTGGAAATTCCGATCTTATACAATTCTGGTTATGGAGAATTTCAATCTCCTGCGATTGTTAATTTTAGTTTTCCTCCTGTCGAAGCGGAGGTGATGGTGCATCATTTGGAACAGAAAGAAATATTTGTAGGTATGGGGAGTGCTTGCAGTGCACATTCCAAAGAACCTTCAAAGATTTTAATGGGAATAGGTTTAACTGAAGAGCAAGCACGTTGCAGTTTAAGGGTATCTTTTTCTCAGACCAATACCATTAATGAAATTGAAAAATTTCTTCATGCTTTTGCAGAAGCTTATCAAATCCTTTCGCCAACCTTTAAAGATAGAGCCGTTAGTCGATGATTGAAAAAAGAACCATTTTGGTCCGCTATGATGAAATTGGATTGAAAGGGGGAAACAGAAAGTATTTTACGAAAATACTATTGAAAAATATCAAACGCGCATTACCGGTGGACAGAGGGATTGAATATCGAGTTCCCAGGGGGAGAATTTTAATCGATGTACCGAAGTCGGTTGCGGATGAGATTGTGGATCAATTAAAAATGATTCCTGGAATTGCTTCCTATAGTGTTGGGGTTTCTGTGAATCCAGATTTTGATGAAATCGCTGCGTTTGGAGTAAAATGGATCGAACCTTTGCTTGAGTCGAAGGGTAAACTAAAATTTTGCGTGAGAACCCGGCGTTCGGCAAAAACCTTTCCGAAGACATCCCCGGAAGTTAATTTTGAAGTCGGTTCTCGAATTATGTCTCAACTCCAAGAGAGAGGCCTCGTGGTTGATATAAAGGGGTCCGAGTTTACTCTTGAAATAGAAATAGGTGCTACTGATACAATTATTTTTGATAATAGGCACCCCGGGTTATCTGGATTGCCAGTCGGAAGTGCAGGTAATATATTGTGCATGCTGTCGGGTGGTATCGACAGTCCGGTTGCTGCCTACCTAATGGCCTGTCGTGGGTGCAGGGTGCACTTCGTTTTTTTTGACAACCAACCATTTTTGGGTCGGGGGGGCTATGAAAAGGTTCTAAAGCTATCGAAAATTATTAACCGCTTTCAGGGCAGGGCAAAATTGTTCGTCTTACCCTTCCAAGATATTCAAGTGGCAATAAGAGATCATTGCAGGGAAGAAAATCGTGTTGTTCTTTATCGAAGAATGATGTATCGAATTGCAGATGCGATTGCAAAACAATATAAAATGCCAGGACTGGTTACAGGGGAATCACTGGGACAAGTGGCATCGCAAACCCTGGAAAACCTAGCGGCTGTTACTTGTGTCACTTCCATAAATATTTTTCGGCCCTTGATTGGCATGAATAAGGAAGGAATCATTAAACGAGCCAAAGAAATTGGCACCTATGAAATTAGCATTGAGCCTCAGCCTGATTGTTGTGCTGTTTTCATGCCTTCTAGTCCCGTCACGCGGGGAAAAATTCCTATTCTCGAAAATGATGAAGAAAAATTCATGTGGAAAGAATTACAAGAAAAGGCTTTGGACAATATGGAAACGATTCAGGTGGATAATTTATGATGCATCTAATTTCTTTACTAGTGGTTTTTGCGGCAGTTCTTTTAATAAATCCAGTATTGTTTTCTTTTCCAAGGGATGGATTGTAGAACCCGCAATTTCACTAAGAGGTTCTAGTACAAAACGGCGTTGGGTCATTTCGGGGTGGGGAAGGGTGAGAGTTTCTGAATTAAATATTTTCCCATCGTAATCCAGAATATCCAGGTCAATGATCCTAGGGCCCCATTTGCCCTTTCGTTTTCTGCCAAATTGGTTCTCAATATTTAAAAGGTGTTGCAGAAGTTGTTCTGGATTAAGGGAGGTGCTGACTTCTACTGCGCCATTTACAAACCAGGGTTGGTCTTTTTTTCCGACGGGTTCCGATTGGTATAGGGAGGAGTGTGCCGTAACTTGGAGGGACTCCGAATTATTTAAAAATGAGATGGCCTTTTCACAGTTTTCCGCAGCCAAGCCTAAATTAGATCCGATACCAATTAAAGCTTTATGTGTCATTGAGTTTAATCCAAGAAAAAACTCGATCGGTTATTAAAATTCAAACTCAACTTTTCCGAGTCGATTTTTAATTTCATCTATTATTCTTTTTTCCTCTTCTTCGCCATCTGCTGCAAAAGTCGCCGAAAAACGAACGTAATGACCGACATTATCCCAAGGGACGGTGGAGATTAACATTTCAGTAATGAGGTACTGGGAAAACTCTTCCCCATTTTCAAATTTTTTACCACCCTTTATTCCTTTAGGCGCGGCAACATATAAAAAGAATGATCCACCAGGCATTTTAGCGTTGAAACCCACGGAATTCAAAGCATCCACCAATTGGCTTAAACGACGTTTATATTTTGCAACCGTTTTTGCTGTGATTTCAGGATGTTCAAGAGCGTATATTCCCGCTTTTTGAATACCGGCAAATTGTCCGGAATCGATATTATCTTTTACAGCCGCAATTCCTTTTACGATTAGTTCATTGCCAACAACAAAGGCGATACGCCAGCCAGTCATATTGTATGACTTTGAAAGAGAGTGGAACTCTGCTCCTACATCCATAGCACCAGGAATGGAAAGAAAGCTTTCAGATTTTCCATCGTAGGTGAGCGCTGCGTAGGCACCGTCCTGTATGATTATAAAATTATGTTTCTTGGCAAGTTCAATGGCTTCTTCATAAAATTCTCGTGTTGCTTTTGCGCCAGTTGGATTGTTCGGGTAATTTAGCAATAAAACTTTAGTGCGGTCCAGAGTGCTAGCATCAATAGCTTTCAGGTCTGGTAGAAAATTGTTTTCCTCTGTTAAGGGAAGATTTACTACTTCTCCTCCAAGATATTGTGCATGGGTTCCCATGACGGGATAACCGGGGACTGTCATCAGAATAACATCACCCGGATTGATAAAAACAGCCGGAGTCATTGCAAGTCCAGGTTTTGCTCCGATGAGGTGATTGACATGTTTGTTTGGATCCAAACCCTCAACGCTAAAAACTTTTTTCATATACTGGCATGCAGCGGTTTTGAATTCATCTATTCCATTATCGGTGTATCCTCGGTTCTCTGGTTTTTCGGCTTCTGATTGCAGAGTTTTAACCACACCTGGGTCTGCCATTTCATCGGGTTCACCAACACCTAGATCGAATAACTCTTTACCTGGGTTGGCATCAAGAGCGGCGCGTTTGGCTCTTTTTATTTTTTCAAATTTATAAATCTTGGTATCTTTACCGAACTTAATTCCACCTACACGTTCGGAAAAGAGAGATTGTATATAGCTTTCATCTGACATACTGTGGCTCCGATATTAAAATAAAAATAAAGGATTAGCGAAAAGAACGGGTCAATCTAGCCAAATTCACTTGTCCTGTCAAGAAGTTCTGCTTGTAAAACGATTC
>CAJWOD010000065.1 GCA_913044145.1 uncultured Nitrospina sp.
GTCATCTTCTTTTTTTTCTTTTCTAATTGGGATATAAGTTTGGTGTTGGAATTTTTTAAATTAAATTGGGTTTAGCCTTGATCCAAGCTTTAACAGTTCTGCAGCTAATTTTAATTATTGCGGTTATTTTTTATATGACTGCTAATATGATTTACCTGATCCGACTACAGCCTGTAGTTCAACCGATTTCTAATCCACCCAGTTTATCAGTTTGTGTTCCCGCGAGAAATGAAGGAAGGGGTATTCAGGCATGCTTAGAATCTTTGTTAAATCAAGACTACCCAAATTTTGAAGTCATTGCCATTGACGACCATTCTACAGACAATACTGGTGATATTATGCAAACCTTGGCGCAAGAAAACGCTCGTTTAAAAGTATTGAAAGGGGCAGACTTGCCAGAAGACTGGCTGGGAAAGCCCTTTGCTCTACATCAGGCTTTTAAGATTGCTCAAGGAGAATATTTGTTGTTTACAGATGCTGATCCAGTTTTTAAACCAACAGCCATAAATACCGCAGTTCATGTTATGCGTGACAGAGAGCTGGATTTGTTAACATTAATGCCACAGGCCGAGTTTGGGTCATTTTGGGAGCAAGTTGTACAACCCGTTATATTTGGATTTATTGCATCGTTAACAAGATTTAGAAATGTGAATGATCCAGGCCATAAAAGCGCGATGGGCTTTGGTGCTTTCTTGATGTTTCGGCGTGCAGCCTATGAAAAAATTGGTGGTCACGAAGCCGGAAAGGCCGATGTTCTTGAAGATGTTTTGATAGCAAAGCGTGCCAAGCTAGCAGGGCTCAAGTTACTCGTCGCCGATGGGAAACAACTTTTTTCTATTCGAATGTATTTTGGCCTAAAAGAAATTTGGTTTGGTTGGCAAAAAAACATGTTTTTTGCAATGAAAAAATCTGTATTAAAAGCTAGTTACAATATTGCCGTAGTTCTTGGGTTTGTCTTTACACCATATATTATCTTGGCAATAAATATTTTTGAACAGACCGGATGGTTATGGATTGGGATGGCCATGACAGGTGTTGTTTTAGTTTCCGCTGCTGCCTACAAAGCCTGTGACGAAATGGGATTGCACAGGAATAATGCAGTTTTTTTCCCAATGGGAGCCTTAATCATGGCTGCGATCATGGCCAATTCTATGTTTCATACGTTAGTGCGAAAAAAAACTAAATGGCGCGGCAGGGTTTATCCAGTAGAGAAAAATTTTTGAATATAAGGGATGGTATATTTTTTTATTGGTGTTGATTTAAATGTTTTGCTTTGAAAAAAACAGAAATTAATTAGTTGTGCGGCTTGTAACTTTTTGCATTTTGCCAGTATTGTTCGAGTTCCTCGAGAGGAGTTTCTTTTAGAGTCTTATCACGTTTAGCTACTTCCGCTTCAATATGTTGAAAGCGCTTAATAAATTTATTATTGGTGGCTCTTAGTGCTTCTTCGGCATCGATCTTACTAAATTTTGCTATATTGACTAGTACAAAAAGGATATCACCGAGTTCTTCTTTCATATTCTTTTTTTTGCCTGATAGAACAGCTTTTTTAAACTCCCCAACCTCTTCATCTAATTTATCGAGAATAGAGCTGATTTTATCCCAGTCGAATCCATGATTAGCGGCCTTCTTCTGTAGTTTTTGTGAACGTAATAAACTTGGTAAATATGAGGGAATTCCATCTAGCACAGATTTTCTTCCAGCTTTGCCTTTTTCTTTAATTTTGATTTCTTCCCATTGAGTAGCTACTTCATCAGGTGTTTCTAGAGTCCCTTTTTTAAAGACATGGGGGTGTCGATGCTCCATTTTATTGCTGATCGATTCTATGACATCGGTTATGTTGAACTCCTTTTTGTTTTCAGAAATTTTTGCGTGAAATAAAATTTGATAGAGTAAGTCCCCTAATTCCTCTTTAATTTCTTCTGGATTGTTTCCATCCAATGCTTCGAGAGTTTCATAGGCCTCCTCTATTAAATAAGGTTTTAGAGATTCTCTAGTTTGGACTTTATCCCATGGACAACCATTCTCTCCCATCAAGGTATTGACTATTTCAATTAACTTTTTAAATTCGGCGGTCATGTTTTTATGAGATAAATTTAAGGATGACCGAATCGGCAAGGAACAAACCTTTTCTTGATAAGGCGATGCGGTTCTGGTTAAAGGTGATGAGTTCTTGATTTAGTAAGGGCTCGAGAACCTTCCCATAAACTTTTTGAAAGGAGACTTCAAAGCGATTCTCAAAAACGTCTATTGAAATTCCTTTGAGAAGTCGAAGACCCAACATCAGGGTTTCTCCCATTGCCTGAATGGGTTCGAGCCGTTCTCTTGTTTCAATCGCATTTTTTTTAACTCCGATTTCACGAATGTAATTTGAAGGCAAATTGGTATTTTTGAATCTTTCTCCATTGAGGTATGAAGATGCTCCAGCTCCCACCCCAAGATATTCGCCATTATTCCAGTAATTAATATTGTGCTGCGATTCCATTCCGGGTTTGGAGAAGTTTGAAATTTCGTATTGTTGATAGCCAGCATTTTCAAGAGTTTGAATCGTGGTTTTATACATTTCTAATTGAATGTCTTCGTGAGGTAAGCAGAGCTTTCCCTTTTTATGAAGTTTGAAAAATGCGGTGCTCGGTTCGATCGTGAGATTGTAAGTGGAAAGGTGATCGGGGTTTTTATTGATGGCCTGTTTTAAATGAGAGCACCATTTTTCTATAGTTTGATCGGGCAAGGCAAACATGAGATCCATTGACAAATTTTCAAATTTTGCTAACCGAGCCTGCTGTATTGTTGAATGGATTTCTTCTTGGTTATGAACCCTTTCTAGCAATTTTAATTCTTTTTCATCGAAGGATTGGACGCCGATACTGATTCGATTATACCCGGCAGCACGTATTTCCTGTAAGGCCTGCAATTTAAGTGTTGCTGGATTCGCTTCGATGGTGATTTCACAATCGGGTGTTAAATTGAAACTTTGCTGAACCGTGTCTAGTATTTGTTTTAGTTGCGAGGGTAGGAGGGTTGTCGGCGTGCCGCCCCCAAGAAAGACTGTGGGAACGGTATATTTTTTTGATGAATATGCTCTTAGTTCTTTCAGTAGGGCGTCGACATAGCGAATGCTCTCTTCCTGGTTTTCTGGATGTGAATTGAAATCGCAATAACCACATTTATGCAGGCAATATGGAATGTGAAGGTATAATCCCAGGTTCATGGTAATATCTTAGGAGAAAATGCATTATTCAACTACGGAATATAATCTTACACAGGAAATCTGTGTTTGTGGAAATTTTATTAATTAAGTATTGCTTGTGAATCAACCTAATTCATTTAGATCGGGTTATGTCAGCATAATTGGGCGCCCTAATGTAGGGAAGTCTACCCTTCTGAACCAATTGGTAGCGCAAAAAGTAGCTGCGACATCCAACCGACCTCAGACTACCCGTAACAAAATCACCGGAGTGGTGCACCTTACAGGGGCCCAAATTATTCTGGTGGATACCCCCGGTATTCATGCAACCAAAAGAACTTTGAATGAAATGATGGTTCAGGTTTCATTAAGCACTTATACAGATGTCGACTTGATCCTGGTTTTGATCGATGCGGTAGAAGGATTTTTGCCTGAAGACGAGTTTGTTTTAAAGTCCATGGAGCATACTGCAGTACCTAAAATTTTAGTGATTAACAAAATTGACTTGGTAGAAAAGCCAAATCTACTGACTTTGTTTGAGAAGGCTAATAACAAATCCATCTTTAAGGAAATCATACCGGTTTCCGCATTGAAGAATGATGGTGTGGAGGTTTTGAAGGATTTGATTGTGGGTTATCTTCCTGAGGGCCCAGAATATTTCCCAAAAGATATGATTACAGATTGCACGGAAGCCTTTTTGTTGGAGGAAATAATTCGTGAAAAGGTTTTGAATCTGACACGATTTGAAGTTCCCCACTCCGTAGCAGTTGTTGTAGAAAATATGGGAGATCCGATCGATGGTCTGGTAAGAATTGATGCTACCCTTTATACTGAAAAGACCTCTCAGAAAAAAATAATTATAGGGCAGGGAGGCAGTATGCTTAAATCGATAGGACGCATTGCTCGAATAGAAATCGAGAAACGTTTAGGAGTCCAAGTTTTTCTCAAATTATTTGTAAAAGTAAAACCCAACTGGCGAGACCAGAAACAAACTATAAAACAATTTGTCTACCTAGATGATTAATTATAAAACTAAAGAAGAAATTGAAGTAATGAAAGAATCATGCCAGCTTGCGGCAGAGGTTCTTGTAATGATTGAGCCCTATGTAAAGCCAGGGGTGACGACCGACAGATTGAATCAGATTTGCCACGATTATATTGTCTCTAAAGGGGCAATTCCATCGCCTTTGAATTATCGTGGTTTTCCTAAAAGTATTTGCGCATCTGTTAATGAGGAGATTTGTCATGGCATTCCATCTGATAGAAAACTTCGAAATGGAGACATTGTTAATCTGGATATCACAACTTATTTAAAAGGTTTTCATGGTGATACCAGCCGAACTTTTTTCGTAGGATCTCCCAGGAAAAAAGCAGAAAAACTGGTAGAGGTTTGTAAAGAAGCTTTGCAGCGCGGGATAGAAGTTGTGAAACCGGGAGCAAAGCTTGGTGATATTGGTGCCTCGATTCAAACTTTTGCTGAAGGCCATGGTTATTCCATTGTCAGGGAATTTTGCGGTCATGGTATTGGTAGCGAATTTCACGAGGAACCTCAAATTCTTCATTATGGAAACTTTGGTGAAGGGTTAGAGATAAAAAAAGGCATGGTGTTTACCATTGAGCCCATGGTTAATTTAGGTAAGCCCGATTTGAAAATTCTCGCTGACAAATGGACTGCAGTAACACAAGACGGTCAGATATCAGCTCAATTTGAACACACCCTTTGTGTAACAGATGACGGTGTAGACGTTATGACCCGTTTGGATGGGAAGACGAAATTTTAATATTTTTTTACCTGGCTACATACTCTTAAATGATAAACGATGTCATTTAAAACCTACCGATTTTTAGAGATATTTTACTTAAACCCCAGCAACCTAAAGACCAACTTGCCTAAAAGATCTTATTTTAATTTGAAGATTTAAGTATATTTTGATTATGGTTCTCACTTTTGTTATCAGCTGTAAGTTATTGCAAATAAAGGGGTTGACAGGAATATTTTTGATGTTATCTTGTCTGGGTAAGCATAAAAGTATTTTACGATTAAATAAGAATAGTAATTAGGAGGTCAGATATGAAAGGTGATAAAGGTGTTATTAAAGCATTGAACGATGTGTTGATGGCCGAGCTAACTGCTATCAATATATATTATATCCATTACAAAATGCAGGAAGATTGGGGATATGAAAAAATAGCCAGTCACTCGCGCGAAGAATCAATGGGTGAAATGAAGCACGCAGATCAGATGATCGAAAGAATTTTATTCTTGGATGGAACTCCTGATATGCAAAAATACGATACTGTTTTAGTTGGTGATACAGTGGAAGCTCAATTGAAAAACCAATATAAAATTGAATTAGCCCATGTGGATCGATTGAGGAAACACATCCGGTTGTGCTTTGATAAAGGCGATCATGGTAGCAAAGAAATTCTTGATAAAATCTTGGAGGAGACAGAAGACAGTGTTGATTGGCTTGAAACTCAATTCAATCGCATCAAGGACATTGGTATTAAAAATTATATGATGGAAAATATGAGTAAAGATAACAATTAAAGAATTAGGAAACAAATAACCCCTTTTTGCCTTTTGATTAAGGCGAAAAGGGGTTTTATTTTTTGCATTCATTGCAAAAGCCAATTAACTCCATCCGATGGCTTTTTAAGTCAAATTCGTGCTGATCGCAAACCTCCTGTTGATATTTTTCAATAAGCGGGTGCTCAAATTCAACAGTCTTATTGCATATTTGACAAATTAAATGATCGTGATGCTTGACCATATAGAGACGTTCATAAGTTGTTTTGTCATTAAAGTTATGCATTTCAACTAGACCTGCATCTATTAATAGCTTCATTGTTCGATATAAAGTTGCAATACCAATAGTGGGGTCTTCAGGGCGAATCTTTTTATGGAGATCCTCAACTGTCACATGGCCTTCCATCTCTAGGAAAATTTTTAGAATTAAATTTCGCTGTGGGGTACAGCGAAGATTATGTTGTTTGAGGTAATCAACAAAAATATCCAGCTCATTATTCATATTAATTATTTGAAAACAATTTTCATAATCATTGGATTGCATACTACGGATTGCATACTACAACAAAACGAAGAGTAACAAAAATTTTTATTTTTATAAAGAATAAGAGTATAAAGTTTTATTTTTAAAGGAGTAATTTTAAAATTCAAATATGATTAAAACAGGGTTGACATTTTGGTAAATTATTTATATATTGAGACCCATTATCAATATCAATAGATACTTGCTGATGTCCAAAAGAATAAAGATTTGTACAGGACCAGGTTGTCGCGCATGGGATGCGGATTTCATGGCAAAGCGGTTGAAGATTATGGATAAAAAAAACGAAATATTAACAGTTACATGTATGGACAAATGTGGTGGGGGTTGTTCAGTGCGTTTTAAAGACCACGGTAAAGTATACAAGCTGCGTGAGAGAAGTGAGTTAGTGAATTTGATAAAAGGAAATGGGGAGTCTTTAACCCAAGCCTATTAATACAAAAAAATTTTATTTATTTCAATTTTGAGAATAATAATCAATTTCAATAATAGTTTTTAGGAGATAGAATTATGAGTGTTGCAATTATTGGTGGTTTGGACAGACTGAAGCGGTCTTATGAAAAAGAATGCAGGGATAGGGGTTTTTATGCAAAAGTTTTTAGTCAGCGCATTCCCAATATGGCTCGTCGCATGGATGGAGTCAAGCGGATCCTGATTTTTACCGGAACCGTAGCTCACCCTATGGTTACAGAGGCAGTTCGTGTTGCCAAAGAAAATAATATCCCGGTAGATCGTTGCCACTCTAGCAGTATTTCAGCTTTAAAACGTTGCCTCAACGGTATTAATTAGGAGGTAATTATATGACCATTAAGCCCAAAAAAATTCTCCTAATTCATAATAACTCCATTGAGAGAGGAAAGTTGGCAATTATGCTATCTCGTTTTGGACATGAGGTACGCTTTTCTTGCGGTAAGGGTTGTACGGATCAAATGTTGATGTCCAATGACCTCGTCATTATTGACGATCAGTTGGATAAAAAATCCGGGTTGGATATTATTAATCAAATTTCCAGCAAACTTTGTGAAAAAGTGATTTACTTGGCCTCACAGCCTTTTTTGGCAGCTTCAAGGGAACTTCAAAATTTAAATAATTTAAATGTTTATGAATGGGTTACTAAACCCGTGGACCCTTTAAAACTGGCCGTGGTGGTATGTGACTATTTCGTTGAGGCTGCAAATAAACAACACGCTTTACCCAGGTA
>CAJWOD010000066.1 GCA_913044145.1 uncultured Nitrospina sp.
GATAAAGAAGGTTACATCCTCACCAACAACCATGTTGTCGAAAATGCGGATGTAATTAAAATCACCCTTCAAAATGAAAAAAAATATGAAGCTACATTAATAGGTTCTGATTCAAAAACGGATATTGCATTACTAAAAATTGTCAACACTGACAGCAAAAACTTTCCATATTTGACTTTAGGGAATTCAGAAAATGTAGAAGTTGGAGAGTGGGTTGTGGCAATCGGCAACCCCTTCGGGCTCGACCATACTGTAACCGCGGGGGTAGTGAGCGCCAAAGCCCGAAATATTGGAGCCGGTCCTTACGATGAATATATCCAAACCGATGCTTCAATCAACCCTGGAAACAGCGGAGGGCCCTTGTTAAATATGAGCGGTGAAGTGATCGGTATCAACACCGCAATCTTTTCCAGGACTGGTGGAAATGTTGGAATCGGTTTTACTATCCCTATCAAGATGGCAAGTGACATACTCGATGAATTAAAAAAAGACGGTAAGGTGACACGGGGTTGGTTGGGAGTCATGATTCAAAAAATCACCCCAGAGCTAGCCGAAACTTTCAAACTTTCTGATTCGTATGGGGCCCTGATCAATGATGTCGTTCCAAATGGACCAGCAGCCCGAGGAGGTCTTAAAAGGGGAGACGTTATTGTTAAATTTAATGGAGTAGAAATTATATCAGTACAAAATCTACCCAAACAGGTAGCTGCAGTAGATCCAGGGAAGTCTGTAAAAGTAGAAATAGTTCGCGATGGTAATAAAAAATCTCTGGACGTTACGCTAGATAAAATGAAGGAAGAAAAACAAGCTTGATTCCCCTTAAGGCTACTCCCTGAGGAAAAATTGGCGAGCTACAATTAAAGGTGGGTCTTTAAATAAATTGTTCGCGTTTAAAATCTTTCTTTCAATGGGTGGCACGGCTTGCTGCAAGGCAAGCAAACTAGTGAAAAGGGAGCTGTTGTCAAGGCAGCTCCCTTTTTAGATTTTAAAAGCTAAAAGCTCAGAGAATTTTTATTTAAGAAACTGGCTGTGGGGAAGCTTCGTGGTTTTCATAAGATATTGATCCACAGATCGCGCAGCTTCACGGCCTTCAGCAATAGCCCACACAACAAGAGATTGACCTCGTGTCATATCCCCCGCAACAAAAACACCTTCGACACTTGTCATTTTATTTTTATCGCAGGAAACATTTTCTCGCTCATCAAGATCAAGCCCTAACTCCTTAACCATTCCCTCATGGATAGGATGGACAAACCCCATAGCCAGAAGAATAAGATCCACATCCAACTCAAACTCGGATTCAGGAACTTCATTCATTGAGGCTCGACCCGTTTTGGGGTCTGGTTCCCCAAAAACCATTTTTACACCATGAATTTTTGATACATTTCCATCCTTACCGGTCAATTTTTTGGTTGCAACGCAATATTCGGTAATTTTTTCTTTTCCTTCCCTTTCATTTGCTTCTTCATGCGAAGAGGAAACCCTAAAAGTCTTCGGCCATTGGGGCCAAGGATTATTATCATTTCGTGAGCGGGGAGGCTCTGGAAGTAATTCAAAAGTAGTCACGCTTTTAGCGCCTTGCCGGAGGGAGGTCCCCACACAGTCTGAGCCTGTATCTCCACCACCAATGATCAAAACATTTTTATCCTTTGCTGTGATGGAAATATCATCTGGGATAATGTCTCCTTCATTACGTTTGTTTTGCTGCGACAAAAAATCCATTGCAAAATGAACGCCATCCAAATCTCTACCTTCTACAGGTAAGTCTCTCGGCTTCTGAGAACCCCCACACAACACCACCGCATCAAACTCATCTTTTAATTCTTTGGCCGGCTTATCGACCCCAATATGTATCCCAGTTTTAAAAATTATTCCTTCGTCCTGCATCAATTTTATTCGTCGTTTTACAATTTTTTTATCCAGCTTAAAATTTGGAATACCGTACATTAATAATCCACCAATACGATCGTCTTTCTCAAATACGGTCACGCCATGACCTACTGAATTAAGTTGCGCCGCACATGCCAGACCGGCAGGGCCCGAGCCAACAACTGCTATTTTTTTTCCCGTTTTGTTTTTTGGAGGTTTCGCTTTAATAAAACCCTCTTCAAAACCTTTCTCCGCAATCATTTCCTCAATACTACAAATAGTCACTGCAGGCTCATTAATGGCTAAAACGCAGGCCCCTTCGCAGGGCGCAGGGCATATTCGACCCGTAAACTCCGGGAAATTATTTGTCTTCAGTAACAGTTCCACGGCTTCCTCGTATCGACCGCGATAAACCATATCATTCCAATCAGGAATTAAATTACCTAACGGACAACCTGTTTCACTTTGACAAAAAGGCACACCACAATCCATGCAACGCGCACCTTGTTCTTTATATTTATCTTCGGGGAAAGGAGCGTAACATTCTTTCTGGTCCTTCAACCTTTCCTTAACCGGTCGACCTGGTGGGGTCTCCCGTTCAAATTCCATGAATCCTTTAATTGCACCCATCTAAACTATTATTCTCCTGTATCTATTACTTTTCACGCAACCTGCAGCTCGTTCTGCTTTTTATTTTTACGGTCTTCAATAACTCGCCTATAATCGGTTGGATATACCTTTACAAAATGCGGTAGCGTTTCTTCCCACTCATCCAGTACTTTTTTTGCCACTCCGCTTTGCGTCGATTGAAAATGTTCATTAATCAAGGCTTTTAGCTCTTGAATATCATCTTCTTCGCTCACATTGACTAAATCAACCGTATTTTTATTGCAATTGATTTCGAAATTGTTGTCACGATCCAGTACATACGCTAAACCTCCGCTCATTCCCGCGGCAAAATTTCTACCTGTAGAACCAAGGACGACTACTTTTCCTCCAGTCATATATTCACACCCATGATCCCCTACCCCTTCAACTACTGTTTGTGCGCCACTGTTACGGACTGCAAAACGTTCCCCAGCAATTCCTCGAAAAAATGCTTTTCCAGAAATCGCCCCATAAAGAACCGTATTTCCAATTAAAATATTTTCTTCGGGGACAATAGTTGAGTCTTTAGATGGATAAATAAATATTTTACCACCTGATAATCCTTTACCCACATAGTCATTGGCATCTCCGGCAAGGCCAAAGGTTATCCCAGGAGCAAGAAAAGCACCAAAACTTTGGCCTGCCGATCCTTGGAATCCAAATTGGATGGTATCAGGAGGCAAGCCCTCTTCTCCATGCAATTTAGATACATGGTAACTGAGCATGGCGCCGGTAGCACGATCTGTATTTAGAATGTGAAAATCTCCATAAACCTGAGTTTTCTTTTCAAGGGCAAGTTGACTTAACCTAATCAGCCTATGGTCGAGTGTTTTATACAAATCGCCACTTAAATCTTGAGCAGAAATATTACTCAAGGCAACCTTTTCACCTACTTCTGGTTTGAATAAAATCTTACTTACATCCAATCCATTTGCTTTCCAATGGTCGACCGCCTCTTCACCTTCGAGAAGCTCTACCTTTCCAATCAAATCAGCGAATTTTTTTATTCCTAACTCGGCCATGATCTCTCTTACTTCTTCAGCAATAAACCTGAAAAAGTTGACGACATAGTCTGGTGACCCGCTAAATTTTTTCCTTAGTTCAGGGTCTTGTGTGGCAATCCCAACCGAACAAGTATTAAGATGACATTTTCTCATCATGATACAACCCATCGTTACCAATGCCGTTGTAGAAAATCCAAATTCATCGGCACCTAAAATACCTCCGATAACCACATCACGTCCCGTTTTAAGTTGTCCGTCTACCTGTACCCGAATGCGCCCTCTAAGATCATTGAGCACTAGGACCTGTTGGGTTTCCGAGAGTCCTAGTTCCCATGGGAGTCCTGCATGCTTGATGGATGTTTGCGGTGAAGCACCTGTTCCACCATCGTGTCCGGAAATGAGAACGCCCTCAGCACGAGCTTTAGAAACACCCGCAGCAATAGTTCCCACGCCAGCTTCTGCAACCAGTTTGACACTGACATCAGCATCGGGATTTGCACTATGAAGATCAAAAATCAATTGTTGCAGATCCTCAATAGAGTAAATATCGTGATGCGGTGGGGGAGAGATCAATCCGACGCCCGGCGTAGAATGCCTGATCTTAGCAATGTACTCACTGACCTTATGTCCTGGTAACTGGCCGCCTTCTCCAGGTTTTGCACCCTGGGCAACCTTGATCTGCATTTCATCGGCTTTGGAGAGGTAATAGCTATTTACACCAAATCGCCCGGATGCGACCTGTTTGATTTTACTTCTGCGGGAGTCTCCATTGCTATCAGGCGTATAACGCATCGCATCTTCACCCCCTTCACCAGTATTACTTTTTCCCCCCAAACGGTTCATAGCAATCGCCAGTGTTTCATGAGCCTCTCGGGAAATGGAACCAATAGACATGGCACCGGTACAAAAGCGTTTGGTAATCTCCTCAACAGGCTCCACCTCTTCAATAGGAATAGAAGCGGTCTTTTTAAATTTAAACAGTCCTCGCAATGTACACTGGCGAGTATTTTCCTGATCTGAGATACGAGAAAACTTTTTAAATATAGCGTAATCGTTTGAACGGGTAGCATGTTGTAACAAGCCAATAGCATTAGGATTTAGCATATGTTTCTCTTCGCCACGGCGCCATTGGTAATGACCACCAAGTTCCAGCAAGGAAGAACGATCACTACTGAAAGCTTTTTGGTGTCTTGCTAAAGCTTCTTTAGCCAACACCTTGAGGTTCGCGCCACTCACTCTGGAGGAAGTTCCCGTAAAAAATTTTTCAATTATTTCCTCTCCCAAACCCACCGCTTCAAAAATTTGCGCGCCTCGATAACTTTGAATAGTTGAAATACCCATCTTGGCAATGATTTTAAAAAGACCTTTTCGAGTGGCCTTAATAAAATTACTGATCGCTGTTTCGGAATCCATTTTTGTTATGTATACCGCTTCATCGGCAATCTCAGCGACCGTTTCGTAAGCAAGGTAGGGATAAATAGCACCCGCACCATAGCCTATCAACAATGCAAAGTGCATCATCTCCCTCGCCTCCCCTGTTTCAACTACCAAACCTACGCGCGTGCGTGTTCGCTCGCGTAACAGGTGATGATGAACCCCGGCAATAGCAAGTAGGCTTGGTAAAGCTGCATTATTAGCATCAACGCCTTTATCTGATAAAACCAGAATGGTGGCACCTTCTTCAATGGCTTTGGAAGCGCTTTGGCATAAGTCGTCCATAGCCTGCTCGAGCCCCTTTTCACCCTTAGAGATCGGGAATAATGTCGAAAGAACAACGGATTTTAAATCATTCTGATCGAGGTTACGGATTTTCTCCATTTCCTTACCAGAAAGAATGGGATGCTCCACTTTTAATTTGCGACAATGTTCTGGACTTTCATCCAAAAGATTTCTTTCCTTACCAAGTGTCACCTCCATCGACATCACAAGTTCTTCTCGAATGGAATCGATGGCTGGGTTGGTCACTTGCGCAAAAAGTTGCTTAAAATAATTAAATAAGAGTTGTGGTTTTTGAGAGAGGACTGCAAGAGCAGAATCGTTGCCCATGGATCCGGTTGCTTCCATGGCCGTTCCGATCATAGGAGCCATTATAAACTTGATGTCTTCAACCGTATATCCAAATGCAATCTGTCGAGTTAAAAGAGAGTCCAAATCCGTTTCAAATTTATACCCAGTTTCTGGCAAATCTTTGAGGTTCACCTGATTTTCATCAACCCACTTTTTATAGGGTTTCTGAGTCGCAATTTTTGTTTTAAGCTCCTCATCAGAAATTATCCGCCCTTCATTAATATCAACAAGGAACATTTTTCCCGGCTGCAATCTTCCTTTATATGCAACATTTGCTTCTTCCACCGGCACAACGCCCACCTCAGATGCCATCACCACCAAACCGTCTTTGGTCACATAATAGCGAGATGGGCGGAGACCGTTTCTATCAAGCACGGCACCACAGGTTTCGCCATCGGTAAATGCAATGGAGGCAGGACCATCCCAGGGTTCCATCATGGATGCATGGAATTCATAAAACCCACGCTTGTCATCATTCATTGTCTTATGCCCACTCCATGGCTCAGGAATCATCATCATCATGGCATGGGGTAAAGAACGGCCGGTCAAAAACAACATTTCTAATGCTTGATCGAAATCAGCCGAATCACTTCCTCCGGGTGCAATTACAGGAAGAATCGTATCGATGTCTTCAAATAATGGAGACTCAAACATCGACTCTCTTGCACCCATCCAGTTTTTATTTCCTCGAACAGTATTAATTTCACCATTATGAGCAATATAACGAAATGGCTGCGCACGACCCCAGGAAGGAAAAGTGTTGGTACTGTATCGGGAA
This sequence comes from uncultured Nitrospina sp., assembly GCA_913044145.1. Taxonomy (GTDB): domain Bacteria; phylum Nitrospinota; class Nitrospinia; order Nitrospinales; family VA-1; genus UBA8687. Next base: position 6,367 of record CAJWOD010000066.1, read on the forward strand.
TGCGCAAGGGCTAAAGCCGAAGTCATCTTTGGATCTTTAATATCAAGATAATAAGTTTCCAACTGTGGGGCCGTCAATTGTCCCTTATAAATAATGGTTTTACTTGATAGGCTACATACATAAAAGTTTTCGTTATTGTCATTGAGGCCCGCTCGACGAACATCCCATGCGGTACGTTTTCTAACGCAATATAACCTTCGCTCAAAAGTCAATGGGTCTTGAAGATCGGCAGGCGCACCCACAAAAATCTGCTTCATCACCGGTTCTACTGAACGCGCTGTCACTCCAATTGTTGAATTATCTACTGGGATATCACGCCAACCTAAAAGCTCCAGTCCCTCCTTCGAAACTGCGCGCTCCATTATTTCCATACCCAGTTTCGTGTCCTCCCCAGTAGGCAGGAAAACATTCCCCGCAGCATAGCGACCGAAATTAGGCAACTTCAAACCGATTTTGGGACATTGTTCTTGGAAAAATGCATCTGGAATCTGTATTAAAATCCCCGCACCGTCACCGGTAAGCTTGTCCGAACCACATGCCCCACGGTGCTCTAATTTTCTCAATATTTCCAGACCCTGAGAAATAATTTCATGGGATTTTTCACCCTTCATATTCATGACAAACCCTACGCCACAACTGTCTTTTTCGAAGACAGGGTCATAAAGGCCTTGTTTTTTAGGAAAAGCATGCATATTTAAAATAACTCACTAATTTTAAGAGATAAAAAACAGACTATAGCAGCTATAAAAATACTGTTTTCGTAGTATTTAAGGAGTAGCTTAATGATGTACAGCAATTACCATGCCTTTATTTTATCAACATTAAATCAAGACTTTTTCAAAACTTTGCAAAAATAGTGTAAAAATTATACAATAATTTGCGTTAAATTATGAAAATTTTGGGTAGATTTCTTTCTAAAGTACTCAGGGCAGTACCGTTTAAGTTGAGTTTGGGTCAGTATCTATTCTACAACCAATTCAAATCTTTTTCACCCCAAAACACTAATATGTCTTTAGAAATAGAACAGAAAAATCGAATAATCCCGCCCAAAATAAAGAGTTTTTCCTGAAATACTTGTATTTTTTATTTTAT
>CAJWOD010000067.1 GCA_913044145.1 uncultured Nitrospina sp.
CCAGCGATAATTCTCGACAAGGAAAGCTCTCGTCTTGACATGGCTTCAAAAAGAGGAACGATGAATTTTGGTTCGTAGATGGCGCACATTGGCTCATAACCGAAACTGCCTTTTTGAACATAGCAGGTTCCATATTTTAATGGATCTCGGTTTTGTAATATTGCCTCGAAATCTTCTTCTTTTAAAAAGGGCATATCGCAGGCGGTTATCATCCACGCTTTATCTGGAAATTGTCCCATCAAAGTCGCCAGTCCTCCAACGGGTCCGAGTCCGGTATGGTCATCATTAACTCGTTCTACATTTGCTATATGGCCTAAAGAACCCATATCAAGATCGGCGCGCGAGGAAAGAAATACTTTCTTACAAAATTTGCTCAACAGTTTAACCCCCTTCTCTGTTCCCGATACACCATCATAGGTTAATGAAAACTTTGGTTTTCCCATTCGCTTGCTGTCACCTCCTACAAAAACAGCTCCAAAAAGTTCGCTAGCGCATCTTTTGAAATGATCGCGGACAAATTGGTAGATAGGCTCGATTTCATCTCGATGAAAACGCGGGACATCGGGTAGGCCACTAACGATTAATCCTTGGTGGATGATGGCCTTAATACCGGGGGTTTCAGAGGGAATAGGAAGTTGTCCCTTTTTATCGAGAAAAACGATTTTATCAAAGGGCGATTGCTTGTAGCCTTCGATTAAAATGCAGTCACATTGTTCCAGGGCGTGAGTAATAGAACGTTTCTTAAAGGCATTGTCAGCGACGATAGCAAAATGTTTTGGGTCATTAATAGTGATGATACCAGCTCCGGCCTGAGAGGCCCGGGCCGTGTCCTTGCCTTCTCGGTCGATTGAAAAGCGATGCGCATCGTGTTTGTAGTAGCCCACACGGAAATCTTCTTCGGCAAACCGCTTAATTAAACGTTCGAGCAAAGTGGTTTTTCCTGCACCTGAAAACCCGGCAAAGCAGAGGAAAGGGGTTTTGAATTGTTCCCAATAAACATCCATGTGAGCACGTAACCCTAATATTAGAATAAGGCCGAACGTACGTCGTTGCTCGTTCGGCAAGTAAGTCATTAAAAATAAGTGTATTACACTATTATTTCTCAGCCGTCTGACCCTGTCAACCCTTTTCCTTGGTATGGTGCCAAGTCAAAATAGTACATACTTATTAGGTGCTTAGGGTTCAGTTGTGAAGAAGGACAAATTACTTGATCAATTAAAAACTATAGAATCAGCATCTGCTTTCCTTGCTCATCTTCCAACGTCTATTCAACTGCAAAAGATCAATTCAGTAATAAGAATCCCTCCAGTTAACCTAAAAATTTTTATCTAGTGTCAAACAAATAAGAGCTAACCCGATTAGAGGATAACTACTGATAAAAAATACGGTATGTGGTTTTAGGTGAAGTTTGACAATAGAAAACCTATTATCTAGAATGATCTATTTTTTAATATATTAGTCGGCTACAGCCGATTTTGAATTATTTTTACTCAAAATCCTCTTATTATTATTGCTAATTTTATTCTGGAGATTTCATGAACTTTTTTGTTAAAGGAGTCGTCACAGGCCTGATGATACTCTTGGTTACCGGAAGCTCGGCACTCGCTGGTGAAATTGCTGTTATTGAGACAAGGCTTGGAAATATTGAGTTGGAATTTTTGAAGGATAAAGCACCGGGGCATGTTAAAAACTTTAAAGAATTGGCCAACAAAGGTTTTTATGATGGCACAACCTTTCACCGGGTGATACCGGGTTTTATGATTCAGGGTGGTGATCCGAACTCTAAAAGCGAAGACCGTTCGAGCCACGGAATGGGCGGACCGGGGTATACCATTAAAGCAGAATTTAATGATACTCCCCATGACCGTGGTGTTCTTTCAATGGCTCGTTCGCAAGACCCGAATAGTGCCGGCTCACAGTTTTTTATTGTAGTCAAAGATGCTCACTTTTTAGATGGAAAATACACCGTATTTGGAAGAGTGATCAGTGGAATGGATGTGGCAGATAAAATAGTTAATTCTCCTCGTGATAGGAACGATAACCCGAATGATCGGATAGAAATGAAGTCCGTTAAGATTGTTAGTCGTTAGAATAAAAGTTTTTCTGGCAGTGGGTTTTGTGCCGGTTTTTTAGTTGAGTGGTGGATAATAGGCTTCATAGATAAGCTGAACAATATTTCCTCCTAAAACAATAACAGGGCTTAGGTAGGTTTCTTCCATTTTTTTGAAGAGGAAGGAGCTACACCTAGCTATTATTTATAGGTGTTTAGATGAGTAGTGAAGTGGCAGTGATTGAAACAACGCTTGGTAACATTGAGTTGGAGTTCCTGGAAGATATAGCTCCTGGACATACCCAGAACTTTAAAGACCTGGCTAATAAAGGGTTTTATGATGGCACCATTTTCCACCGGGTGATACCTGGTTTCATGATTCAGGGCGGTGATCCGAACTCTAAAAGCGAAGACCGTTCCGCGCACGGAACAGGTGGGCCAGGTTATACGATCAATGCAGAATTTAGTGATACTCCCCATGACCGTGGTGTTCTTTCAATGGCTCGTTCGCAAGACCCGAATAGTGCGGGCTCGCAGTTTTTTATTGTGGTCAAAGACTCTCACTTTTTAGATGGGCAATACACCGCATTTGGCAGAGTGATCAGCGGAATGGATGTGGCAGACAAAATAGTTGATTCTCCTCGAGATCCGAGAGACAACCCGAATGATCGGATAGAAATGAAATCTGTGAAAATCGTAAACCGGTAAGGCATTTACTCTTCTTTTATTCAGGGAACAAGATGGAAAACGAATTTAAAATTAATCTCTATGAAATAATGGGAACCTCTACTCCGGCAGGTAGGACGTCAGAGGATGGGGAACCTGCAGGAGATACGATAAAAAACCTGTTGATGGAAAATTGGGAAAAGTACGAAAAGATTATGGTCTATTTTGAAGGCGTAGTACAAATGACCCGTCCCTTTGTTGACGAGGCCTTTGCTAAAGTGCTCGAGGTTTATACATTAGATCAATTTAATCAAAAGTTGCACTTCCCAGATGCCAATGACCGAATTGTAAAAAGCTTGAATGATGCGATAAAACTCAGGATGAAGATAATTAAAACGCAAAAAGAACGCGAGGAGCAGGAAGGTCTTTAATACATTTATTGGATAGCCTATTTGACAGAGGTTTTTCCTACCTCTTCAATAAAAGGATTTAAAAAAGCTTCCACTGCCGCTGCATTCTGAACTGTAAAGATACGATTATGTGAAGTCATCGGTTGATCGACAAAAATGCCTTTTGCATCTTCTATTTCCTTTAAGGCTTTCTTATTACCAGGTTCTGTTGTGACTTCGAGACTTTGTAGTAGGTCGGCTTTTCCCAAGCAAGGCACGGCACTACCAATCGCGGCTACAACCATTCCAGACCTATGGCGGTCGTTTAGAAGTAATCGCAGTAATTCGTCTTTCCATAAATAAGTTCTTGCACCACTCCCTCCGATTACGACCACCCCGTGAAAAACTCCTTTGACTTGGCGAACTCCTTTGGCGGCGGAAACATAACTATCTCCTGTAATTCCTTCGATAGCATCGACGATCAATACATCAGGATTCGTACGGCCGGTTTTCATACCAACGGCTTCTTTTAATTTGCTGGAAGCGACTAGAACCGTTGCTCCCTCTGCAGTCATGGCTTCGAAAACCGGATCGAATTCGCTTTCCATATAATAGTCTTTAGGAATTATGATCAGTATGTTTTTGCCTACAAGCCTATCCATATTTCAATACCCTTTAATTTTAAATACTAAAAGGCGGCGTCTGTGGGAAATAGTCGCTACCAGTATTAATGTTTCCCCCGTCCCGTTAGTGTCGAATAAACCGATGCGATGCATTGTCAGTGATTCAGGGAAAGGGGTTGTGTCTGATTTCCAGATTCGGAGTCTAGCATAAAGCGGTAGAGTAGAAACCCGTTTTTTGAAGAGAGTTGTTCCCCGTGTTTTTTCAGTAAATTTTTAAATATAGCTCTCTCACCCAGTGTCAGCACTGAATTTTCTCCAAAGATATAATGGTAGTTGAACAGAACATGGGTGATACCCTGGACCTTTAATCGATTTAAAATATCTGCCGCATAGACGCCTTTGTCAATGATTTTGGTCAAGGTATGGTCTTCAAAAAATGTATCACTGAAAAAGGGCCGATCCATTAAGTATCCAAGGTTTCCCATATGAATCAGTAAAACTTTGTCTTTTTCCGTCAACATTTCATTCGCATCTTGATAGGAAGGAAAAGCTCTAACTTGACGGGTTAAATATTGTGCCCGGGACTCCTTTTTTAGGATGTAAGAAAGTGGATCAATCCGAAACCATTCTTTCATTATTAGAGAAGTATTGAACAAAAGACCGAGGGCTAGAATTGATGTTAAAAATAACTGCTCCTTTTTTCCAATTTTAGTATTTTGAAACAGGTGTGCTAGTCCGGCGACCAAAAGAACCGAAAGAAAAACAAAAGCGGGTGCCAGAAGGCGAATATATTGTGTCTGCATGAACCAGAATATTAATAGTACGGAAAACACAATAGCTAATGGTATAGATTTGCGATCCAAACCGAAAAGGGCAGGAATTAATAGTAAATAAAGGATTCCAATTTGACCCTCGAATTTAAGGGAATGGGGTTCACTAAAAAAGGTCAAGTTTATGGGTAAAGATAAAAAATCCAGAAAGCTGTGCCCCATACCTATGGATGAATAATATTGAAGCTGCATCTGTGAACGGATGACATCCCAGTTCATTGCGTTTTCGCCGCCAAAAATGTTCATAAAAAATGGCGCAACTGGATTACCGGTAAAAAAATAATTCCTTAACAACCAGGGTGAAAGAATTAATAAGGTGCCAAAAGTCATTATCAAGCATTGGTTTACGGTCTGTTTTAAATTTCTATGGGTTCTTCCATGCCAAGCGAGCCCTAAGAAGGCTAGGGGAAAAATGATAATGGTGGTTAGGTTACTTGCAATAGCAGCGCCAGCAAACAAGGTCATCAAAAAAAACCACCTGGGTTGTTTTTGATCACATCCATTTTGCCAGGAATAAAAAGCCAAAAAAACGTAGGCAGCCGCTTGGAGATCCACATAAGCCGAAGAAGCCACACTAAAGAAAGTCGGGGTTGAAATAAATATTAGAGGTGTTAGCCATGCATAGTTTTTATGAATATTTTCCTTGGAGTACTGCCAAAGGGCAAACAAAAGCAGAAAGACAATTCCTAAACCAGTAAGTTGCGCCAGTGAATCAGAACCCAACGCCAAGGCAAAAAGATAAAGCATTTCAATTTGCTGAGGAAAAAATGAATAGATATTGTTGGGAAGGTTGACCAGTCCCCCCGCTTGTAGGAAAGCTTTAGGCACAGCCAGGTGATAAACTAGTGCATCGTTAGCAAATGCCGGCGCGAATGCCGATCCAATGGCTAGAAGTGCAAGGAGCCCGAGAAAGGATTGAGTCAAACCCCTCAATTCGCCATCTTCCGCTGGTTGAGATATTGGGCTATTAAAAATTTTAGATAGTTTGTTGAAATGCGATAGGTTTTTCCAGCCCAAGACTAGGAAAACTACCAGAAGACTCCAACAAACGGCAGAATTGATCCAACCAGAAAATACGAAAACTGTCATGATTCCGGAAAAAACTATGGAACCGAGTGCGGTTGAAAATAAAACCGCCTCACCTGGGCTCGAGAATTTCAATCCGCAAATTTTATTTGAGAGGAGTTGACCAGAGTTATGGAAGGCCAGAAAAATTAGAAGGAATAATGCAAAATCCATCAGTACTGTTATAGGGGAATCAGAAATGAAAATTTCGTTGAGTCAACCAAATTTCACCCTCCCAAAAAAGAGAAGGTAACGCAGCAAGGAAGATTTAAATTGTAATCCCGCTAGTTTCATTTTCAGCGAACAATGAAAACTCTTCACTGGCTTCTTTGTAATCATCAAACCAAGCGGCGTCTGGGTTTCTATAAAATGCTAAAAAACGGGCGTTGTCTTCAGCATTTGCGGCCCGCGCATATTTGAAGAAAATTTGATCTTGTGTCATTCCGATAACTTCAATTTTTCCAGACTCATGAGACATCACAAGACGCGCTCTTTTTGCTAGCCCCGAGCAACGTATTCGCGCTTTTTCAAATATTTCATAACCTTTTTCAATAGGAACAGAGTAGGTTTCATTTCCTAGAGTTGGGCGACACAAAAACACATAGTAGGGCGGTACGCCCATGAATGAAAGTTTGGAGAATAATTCAGCTAGCACATCTGGGTCGTCATTGACGCCTTTTACTAAAGGTGTTTGGTTCACCAGTGTGACCCCAGAGTCCATTAGAGCATTGAGCCCCTCGATTGCCTGAGGTGTGAGTTCCCGTGGATGATTGAAATGGGCCATAATATAGATTTTCTTTTCATGTTTACTGTATTTGCGAAACATTTCAAGCAGGGACGGGTCGTTTATTATTCGAAACGGATTAAAAGCTGGCACCTTGGTGCCTATACGGATGATCTTGACATGATCGATTTCTCGAAGCTGTTGAATAATAGGCTCCAACTTGCTGGTAGAAAGAATCATGGGATCACCACCCGTCAGTAATACATTATTAATTTCCTTGTTGTTTTTGATGTATTCAAGGCCTGCGCTGATATCTTTTGTTACCTCGTCATTCTCGTTCATAAATAGTCTTTTACGAAAACAGAAACGACAATAGGCTGCACAGACTTCATTGACGAGCAATAATGCGGTCGAGGTATATTTATGCTCTAAGCCGTGGACTTTAGTATATTTTTCTTCATTGGATGCATCGAGCTCACCCCATTCATTCAACTCCTCCACATCAGGCATGATAATGCGTTTGATAGGATCGTTAGGATCATCCCAATCAATTAAGGATTGATAGTAATCATTGGTTCGGAAAACAAACTGGTCATTCACTTTCTGCATTTCCTCACGTTCCGAATCTGTCAATTGAGGAATCTGCTCAAGCTTTGTTAAGTATTTAATTTTTTTAAAATTTGAACTGAGGTGTTTTAGTAAAACGTTCATCCGGCACCTCCTACAATATTGGTTAAAATTTTCACTTTCATTTAGTTTTCCATAAAAAAAGCACGAAACCTTGCCCCCTTAGAAATATGGACAAATAAAACCTTAAACTCTTTAGAAAGGATTATTAGGTGCCACGCTGAAGCGATACCTAATTTAGTAAAGTGCGGGTTTCGAGTTGTGGGTAAAGCATACTTCATTCGTGGAGCGCTCGCAAGAAAATTTGGTTCAAAACCTAACAAATTTGATGTAAAAAAATTATTAAGCAATTGAAATTAATAGGCAAATTTAAATTTTAACAAAAACGCGCTATGCCCA
>CAJWOD010000068.1 GCA_913044145.1 uncultured Nitrospina sp.
GAACCCTCGACTTCAACCTTGGCAAGGTTGCACTCTACCACTGAGTTACTCCCGCGCTCTTTCAGATTTTTAGGGATATTCGGAGTTCCCAAGCCACCAATTATATTTCCTCAATTTAGATTGTCAAATCCTATTTTTTTAAAAACTTCGCTTCAGTTCCCTGGGCGATACGAATTATATTTTCGTGATGCTTTTGCAGAGTGAACAAGCAAACAATGCTTGCCAGATAGATATAAGGTAACGGAATTTTAAAAAAGATTCCCAGAATGGGTAAAGAGATGGCTGCTAAAATCGAACTTAGCGAGACATAACCTGAAAGTTTAAGGCTTAAAATGAAAATCCCTGAGGAAAACAGGGTGGGCAGCGGCATAATAAAACTGAAAACTCCTAATCCAGTCGCAACGCCCTTACCACCTTTGAATCTGAGAAAAATGGAATAAAGGTGTCCAAAAAAAACCATAAATCCAGCCAAAGCAATCAGGATGGGTTTCTCGAACCAGTGGAATGCAAGAAAAACAATTACCCATCCTTTAAGTACATCCCCTATCAGAGTAATGAACCCTAATTTTTTACCTATTATACGCGTAACATTGGTAGCTCCTATATTACCACTGCCATGCTTACGTATATCGATGTTTTGTGTCTTGGCAATAAGCATACCAAATGGAATCGAACCACATAGGTAAGCAAGCAGACAGAGTATAAAAATTTCTACAAACATATTTGTTTATTCATCCTCATTAACCCATGCTTCATTTTGTAGTTTGGTTTTTAGTCGATCCTTAGCGCGTTTTTCAATTTGACGTACGCGCTCACGTGAACTACTGCTTGGAGGATCATTATTTTTGGGCGGGTTCTTAACCATAACGGTTATAGCTTTCTAAGCTTTCTTAATTTTTCCCGTGCCTGTTTAGCAAATTTGGTTCTTGCATATTTTTTCAAAACTATCTTGTAGTGAGTACTAGCTTTAGCGTAATTTTGTTCTTGAAAATAGGACTCCGCCAAAAGAAACTCTGCTTCCGCAATATAAGAATGGGTGGGATATTCGACCATCAAACTTTTTAGACGGATGATTGCAGACTGATAGGATCCTGTGCGAAAGTAAAATTTCCCAATCTCAAAAATGTTTTGAGCCAGAATATCAAGGCATTGATGGGCTATTTTTTGAGCCTGAACCTTATAAGTGCTGTCAGGAAAATCCTTGATGAAGTTTTGGAATCCTTCTAATGCTGATTTGACAGGAGTTAAATCTCTTGATGCTAGATCAGAGAGTTTAAAATTGGACATGGCTTTATAGAAATGGGCGCGGTCCACATACTTATGAGCTGGATAAAGTTCGGTAAATTTCTGGTATTGAAATTTAGCTTCTTCATATTCTTCTGCTCTATAGTGTACATCCCCAAGTAACATTAGAGCAGCAACCCGCTCCTTGCTATCAGGAAAATCTTCCATAATCGTATTGATATTATCTTTTGCTCTTTCTGCATCCTCCGCTTTATAAAAGCGTTTTGCCTTCTGTAATAATTTGGATGGAGAGTCCGGCTTTATATCTTTAGTCGTAGAGCAACCGAGAATAAAAGAAAATGATAAAAGTAAAATGATTATGTAGGTAGGTTGTGGGTATGTCCGAGGCATTATTTCTTTTTAAAAGTTTAGATAATGATCGAATATATAGTAAAAATCCCTATGTTTAAAGAGTTTAATCCTTTACAAGAGTTAAAGAGTTTAATTCTTACCCAGAGGGGCTTGTTTCTTGCTAATTCAGAATTTTTCGTGCTATAAAAGTTCTATTAAACTTTTAATAAGGTAAATCAATTTTTTCTTGAGTAAAGTAATAAATTGATAACAAGAGTTTTTATCGGAATAGTTATTAGAAATTCCTTGCAATTTCTATAATTAACAAAAATAAATGTTTCGTTCCTTAAAAGTATTTTCCTATTTCACCTGCATTAGTTTTTTAATATTACCCGCGATGGTCTTTGCTGCGGATTCTTCTTCTGCGGGCCAGTGGCAATTATTGGCGCTGTTCGAAAAGGGAGGGGCGATGATGTATCCTATCCTTTTTAGTTCTGTACTTATGCTGGGTATTGCTATCGAAAGAGGCTATAGCCTGAGAAGAAACAATATAATTAGCTCTAACTTTCTTAAAGATGTCCGTAACCAATGGGATTGGCAAAATATTCAGAAAACACTTCTCCTTTGTAATTCCTATGATAATTCCCTTTCGCGAATTTTGAAAATGGGATTGTTGAGGTTTGGTGGAAAGTTGGATGAAATTGAGCGGGCTATTGAAGCTGGCGGACAACATGAAGCATCATTAATGAATTCTAATCTTCGTGTATTAGGGGCAATTGCGAATATAACTCCTATGATGGGATTACTGGGAACAGTTATTGGAATGATTAAGGCTTTTAATGTGATATCGCTGAGTGGAACGGGTAACCCGGGTTTAGTTGCAAGCGGTATTTCTGAGGCGCTTATTACTACAGCAGCAGGAATGTTGGTAGGTATACCGGCACTGGTTTTGTATCATTATTTTCGCGGTAAAATTGATCGTTATATTTTTGAAATGGAAGAAGTGGCTATTCAACTAGTCGAAGAGCTTTCTTATGATGGTTTTGTTAAGGAAAAAAGTTCGGACAAACCCAAAAAGTAGTCCCTGGGTTTGAATAGTAAAAGAAAAAATCTAAAACTAGGGAGCCAACTTGCGATTTAGAAGAGAAGATGAAGAGAATTTTGCAATGGAGATGACGCCTTTAATTGATGTTGTATTTTTGCTCATCATCTTTTTTATGGTATCCACAGTTTTTGTGGAATTCAATCGCCATATGGAGATCAACCTACCTACATCCAAGTCTTCTGTAATTGATGAAGAGCCAAAAACCCTTGAAATTAAAATGTCGAAGGACAAACAAATTTTTCTTGCAGGAAAAAGTACCAACATACTGGGACTAGAGCGAACCTTGGGCAAGCTTGATGTTAAAAGCAAAAAACAAACTGCGGTAATTCGTGCTGACAAGATGCTTCCTTATGGGGAAGTTATTGAGGTAATGGGTCTTTTACAGAAAGCAGGAATTCTTGATATCAGTGTGGCGGTAAAGTAAGGTATAATATTTCAAATACTAATACAACTTTTCTATAACTAAAAAGCCTGCCGAAATATTAGGTAGGCTCTTATTGTTTTAAGGAGATTATAAATGGCAACCTATACCAAAGATAAAGATGTGGAAACCACGCTCGAAGATGATGCTGAGGCGCGTGATGCAATGCGGGAGGTTTTCTCCAACACTGCAAGGTGGCCAACTGGTTTTAAAGGGTTCACTGCAGATGTGGTTGCAAATATCAATGGGGAAGAGCAAAAGGCAAAGGTTACAGTTAAAGGGCCAAAAGATATTACAATTACCGACGTTGAAGAAAAAACAAAAAGTTTTTTAATTGAAAACCTGTCATCGATTGCTATGCATCGCGGACCCCGATCTTTTGAAGAGTCGGATGGAAAATACAAGCTGGTATTCGGTGATGACGGCTCGCATCCCTTAGGACGCAAACTCGTTATGGGTGGAGATGGCATGAGTTCGTTCTATCGAATCAAGGATGGGCGGATCCAGCAAATCAATCGGCAGACACCCCGGTTTTCTTTCTCGATAAATATTGAGGAAAGTCAAAAAAATCAAGATGGAAAATTTCTTACAAGAAAATACTCGGTTTTCTACTTCAACCCTGAAACCAAAGGATTGAAGGATGTAGAAAGTTATACAGATGAGTACGCACGAGTGGGGGAAGCCGATCTTCCCAAAATGCGTCGAATTATAAATTGTGAAGAGGGCGCGATTTCAGTTTCTACCATGACTTTGAGCAATCATGAATTGATCTAGCTTAACGTTCGTTTGGTGTTATAGAAAGAGGGTAAAGGTTAAGTTTCAGATGCAAACGAATTATTATTTACATTTTTGTTAATCGTAACCCCTTCACCTAGGATACTATTTTGTACGGTCAAGCCTCGACCAACAGTGACGTCAGCCCATAGGATAGAATTTTTCACCACTGCGCCAGACCGTATATGGCATCCATCTCCCAGTACCGTATAAGGTCCAACTTGTGCGTCTTGGGATATTTCGCAGCCCTTACCGATATGAACCGGGGGAACGATAAGAGGCCCCTCGATATTTTTGGATTGCGAAATTTTTAAAGGTATTTTCCCATCGAGCGCATCCATCTGTGCTTGGATATAGGTTTCGCTTGTCCCCATGTCTATCCAATATCCTTTGTGCAGAAAACTGTAAACGGGAAGTTCATCCTGAATCATTCCTGGAAAAACATCTTCAACAGTACCGCAGAATTTATTTTCTGGAATACGGGAAAAGATCTCAGGTTCCATTATTTGAATTCCGGTGAACATAACCTGAGTGGCGGGTTCTGAGTTTTTAATCGAGCGGCCAAGAAAATGAACAATGCGTCCTTCATCTACCCTTTGGATAGAATCATATTTTTCTGCATTGGGATCCTGCCGAACCACAAGCGTCAACTCGGATTTTTTTTCTTTGTGGAAATTTAAAACATTATTCAAATCTACATCAGCGAGAATATCGCTATTGATTACCAGAAACGTTTCATTTCTAAAAAAGGGTTGAAGTTTTTTAATTCCACCAGCGGTACCTAAAATTTTTTCTTCTTTGGAGAAATGTAAATTCACTCCGAAATCTTTTCCATTACCAAAATAATCGATGATTTTCTCAGATTTATGATGAAGGTTTATGGCGATTTCTTTAATACCATGGGTGCTAAGAAAATTTATAGCGTGTTCTAAAATAGGGCGATTGAGAACTGGAAACAAGGGTTTCGGAAGTTCATTTGTCAAGGGTTTGAGGCGTGTACCAAATCCCGCCGCTAAAATCATCGCTTTCATTTTTGGTTGGCGAGAGCCTTTAGGGATTCGGTAAAAGGAGGGTAGGCAATACCATTTTCTGTGATGATTGCTGAAATTAGATGATTATATGTAATATCAAAAGCGGGATGTTCCGCTTCTATTCCTTCCGGAGAGATTCGTTTCTGATTGATGTTGGTTACTTCTTCGGAGGAACGTTTTTCAATGGGGATTCCCTTTCCTGATGTAATGGCAAGGTCGAGCGTTGAAACAGGTGCAGCTACATAGAAAGGAATATTGTTTTCCTTGGCAAGGACAGCCACCATATAAGTTCCTATTTTGTTTGCAACATCCCCATTAGCAGCAATACGGTCGGCGCCAACCACGACCAGATCAACTTCTTGTTTGTTCATAAAAAATCCGCACATATTATCGGTAATTAGCTTTACTGGAATGCCATCTTCTTTTAACTCCCAAGTGGTCAATCGTGCTCCTTGTAAAAAGGGGCGTGTTTCATTTGCCAGAACCTTGATATTTTTTCCAGCGTTTGCTGCGGCACGAACAACCCCCAATGCGGTGCCGTATCCTGCAGTAGCTAAGGCTCCTGCATTGCAGTGTGTTAAGACCACGTTGCCGTCTTTAATCAGGGTTTGTCCATGCTGACCCATTGCCTGATTGGTGGTTATATCTTCGGTTAAAATGGTAAGCGCTTCTTCTTTTAATCTAGATTTTAATTGGGTGATGGGAAGAGATTTATTTTTTTGTGCTGTCTGCTTCATTCGGCTGATCGCCCAAGCAAGATTGACTGCGGTGGGACGAGATTGTCCAAGACGATCACATTTCTCTTCGAATGCATGATAAAAATCTTCAAAGCTGGCAGCTTCGATGGAATCTGCACCAAGACTAGCCCCCATGGCGGCCGCAACCCCGATTGCAGGTGCCCCACGAATAACCATGGTCTTGATGGCATGCCCTACTTCTTCGATGGTACGGCAATCGATAAATTGTTTTTCTACGGGTAATCGTGTCTGGTCGATCATGCGAACTATCCCGTCTATATATTCAATAGTTTTGATCATAGGATTGGTTTATTAGTAAAAAATCTTGGTTTTTAAAATTTCTCGGAACTGCTTTTCATTGAGGCCGATTATTTCTATAGTTTTATTTTTGCTGCTTAATCCTTGCACAATGCTGATTTCTGAAGGGCTGACCCCTAGCAATTTTGAAAAAAAATGGATACATGCTTTATTGGCTGCACCATCAACAGGGGGAGAGGTCAAGCGAATTTTTAAAGCATTGTTAAATATCCCTATTACTTCATTCTTCGATGACCGGGGCTGTATTATGGCAGATAAGCGGATTCCATCTTTACAGGAATTAATCCACATTTTAAGTGTGGTCGTTTGGTAATCCTGCCTTAATTTTATTCAAATGTTCAGTAGCGGTGGATTTAATGTTTTTTATCAGGGTTGATTTTTGTTTTTTTAATTCTTCAATATCCTGTATCAACTGTTCTAGTTCTTTCATCGATTCTTTACGGTGTTGCTCTGCTTGATTTTTTGCGGCGTTGACGATCTTTTTTGCTTTTTCCAGTGCGATGCTCGTATCTTTTTCTGCAGGCTGGGATTTCAGAGCGGAGCGTAAATTTTTTATTTCGGAATCTTTGTCTTTGATTTCTTCGACCATAGACTTGAAATCATCGGCAATTAGGCGGAGGAAGGTATCGACCTCTTGTTTGTTGTAACCACGGAACTTGTCATGAAAGCATTGTTCCAGAATGTCAAGATAGCTTAAACGCATAATTGGTTATTGTAATCTTGCCCCGAGTACGGCGAGGGATTCCACTAAGAACCCCTGCAAAAACACGATTGCTAATAGGACAATAATGGGTGAGAAGTCCATTCCAATTCCTGACATGGGTATTAGTTGCCGGATTCGATAAAGAACGGGTTCTGTTATACTGTATAAGAATTGCACAATAGGGTTATAGGGATCTGGGTTGACCCAAGATAATAATGCGCGAATAATAATAACCCACATATAAAGCTGCAGAATAATATTTAGAATTTGTGCTGTGGCTTGTAGTAAGTTTCCTAGAATAAACACGGAATAAAATTTGAGGTGTTGGTTTTCCCAAAAAGAGAAAAAATTAACGCTAAATGCCGGGTTGTCACTAAGCTAAAGTATCTGAAATCTCATTTATTGTCAATGAGAAGTGGTTTGTTTTTACAGCAGAACATCTAAGGAAAATGCTCAATGAAACGAATTAAAATTAAAGAATTACTTAATAATAATCAGGTAGAGAAAAGTGTTCTGGTCAATGGATGGGTGCGAACCCGCCGTGACTCAAAAGGAGGGTTTTCTTTTCTTGAAATCAATGACGGTTCTTGTCAGGCAAATATACAGGCTA
>CAJWOD010000069.1 GCA_913044145.1 uncultured Nitrospina sp.
TCCTCAAAGAAAAATACGGCACACGATTCTTTCATTTCACCGATGAATCTTATCCGCCTGCCCTGTTTCAAAAACTTTCACGTCGGTTGATCGACGACAAACTCGATATCGCCTGGACCACGCATATGAGGTTCGAAGAATCTTTACTTGAAGAACAGGTATGGAAAGATGTCGCAGAATCAGGTTGCAAGTATCTTCACTTTGGTTATGAGTCGGGTAATCAGCGTGTGCTAAAACTCATGGATAAGGCCACCAAACTTGATGCAATTGAAACTAACCTGCGCATGTCTTCTGATGCAGGAATTTGGAATCACTTGATGGGATTTTTTGGTTTTCCCGGTGAAACAAGTGAAGAGGCAGACGACAGCAAAGCCTTTGTCGAAAAGAACAGCGCGCATATACATTCCCTTGGCTTCATGACTTTTGTTTTAGGGAAATATAGCCCCATCGCTTTCGAGCCGGAAAAATACGGGCTGACTTATTATAAAAATCCGGATTGGGATCTGGCGTTGGATTATTACTTCACCACCAAGGATGGGTTAACCATTCAGGAAGCTCTTGATGTGTTCGATAAATTCGAACAAAACCACAACTCGAAATGGGACTTAAGAACCTGCGTCCGTGAATACATCTTTCTCTATATCGATAAATATGGCTCAAATCATTTGCCGCAACTAGAAATGACCGAAGAACAACGGCGCCAAATGAAGCAACCCGCCATCGGCATGGTGTAGAGGAGAGTGCCCCTCTGTATTAGGTCAGAATTCGATAAGCGATACCAACCCAACTTTAAAAATTAAAAGAACGTTTTTATTTCTCACCATACGGCATCACATTTTCGTGTTCGTTAGGGTCGTTCCGGGAAACAATGGCCAGCGCCGGTTCGGTGTCGCTTAGGTTAACCGGCTTGTGCGGCACTCCAGGCGGAATAAATACAAAATCCCCTTCCTCGTTTATCATAGATTCTTTCAGGTTTTCACCAAACCTGGTTTCCACCCTTCCTTTAAGAAGGTAAATTGCTGTTTCAAAATCTTTATGAAAATGTGCTTTGGGTGAGCTGCCGGGTGGGATCACGGTTAGATTCATCGATAATCCTTTGGCACCTACCGTCTCTTTTGAAATACCAACGTAGTAGGGAAGATTTTGTTTGGTGGCAATCGATTCTTGGGGACGAACGGTTATAACTTTTCTTTTTAAATCTAGACTCATAATTCACCTCCTGTTGAGATGAAATTATACACCCGAATTTTACGAGATAACCGTTAGATCTCTATATAGAAACCGTCGTCATGTGTGGCGACTTTGTAGATGGGAGTGGTGTCTGAATGGTTCCACTTACAATAGCCTTTTCTAATGTTCCAGCCGCATTCCTCTTTACTGCAGAAGGCGAACATTCCTTTTAAAACTCCTTTTGCAAGACTTCCCTCGCAACTTTTGCATTTATCGGCGATGCAATAATATTTTCCCTCAACATTATAAAATGCGAGAAGATACTTCCACTCTGTATAAGGATGTTCGAGATCGATTTGTTTTCCGGTTCCCTCTTCTGGCGCTTCGTCGAGCTCTAAAATCTTGACATTAGACATATGGCCTAATCCTCTGGTAGGTATGGGCCATATCGGTCACGGTAATATTTTTCAAGGTCCCAACGAAACTTGCCTTTCAGGTGAGGGAGTTCTTCGCTTACTTTATGATCGAAGGCAACATATTCCTCTGACTTTTTCTGGGTCTCTTCGTCTCTTTTGACATTTGAGTCGATATAGGAGTCGCCCAGAGAGGAAGTGCCCACAATGAGTTTTTGCCCTCTTTTAATCCATCGGCCCAATATGAGGCGTTCTTCATCTGTTCCAGGTTCTATTATCGCCATAATTACTTTCTTTTTATTGGAAAAGCTACCTGCGTCCCCTTTATACCTTTTGAGGGGATAAATGCTTTGGAAATATAACACAGGGAAAATATTAAAAGCCCTAATCTAGAACAATAAAAGCTTTTTTGACCAGTTAAACCCTCGTCCAAAATACTCCAGCGGTTAGTCTGTTGCATTGTCTAGGGACAATAAGGTAGCATATATCCTTATCCATTTTCAATTTTGTCGTCAACCCCTTTTAATTAAGAGAATTAGAGGAATAATATGTCACCGGAACAACAATCGGAAAAAACTGCGGAAGAACACTTTAAAGATGGCTTGGCTTTTAGCAAGCTGGGTGACGACCGCAGAACTTTTGAATCTTATAAAAAAGCCATTGATCTAGACTCGGATCATTTTCTTGCTCATTTTAACATTGGTATTCGCTACGGAAAGCTTCGCATGAATCTGGAAGCTTCTAAATCTTTTCGCGAAGCGCTTCGCATAAAACCCGAAGCTCCGATGGTTCATTACAGCTTGGCTGTGGTGAGCAATCTCATCGGTGAGATGGATGAGGCCTTTAAGCATTACAAGGAAGCTATTCGCATCAATCCGGATTTTGGAAGAGCACACAGCAATATTGCCATGCTGTATTACGGATTAAAACATGGCAAGGAAACGATACATCATCTAGCTAAGGCCGCAGATATTTTTAAGGAAACGGGAGAAGATTTCATGGAAAAAAATGCCCGCGACCTGTTGCAGGAATGTAGTAAGGAATTTGGACTGACTCCTGAAGATTGTCAAACATTATAATTTTCTTACTACATGGAATTTGATGTTGTAATTTTAGGCGGTGGCTCAGCGGGTTACGCAGCCGCATCTTCCGCCCAATCCCACGGTGCAAAAGTTGCCATTGTAGATCACGGCCCTCTAGGCGGACTCTGTATCCTTCGTGGATGCATGCCTACTAAAACCATTCTCCGTTCATCAGATATCATCTCATTAATGCGTCGGGCCACTGATTTTGGATTGCTTCCTGTTGAAGTCGGTGCTGACCTTGCTGCAATTAACGATCGCAAAAACTTGTTGATTCGAGAATTTACCGATTACCGTATTGAACAGTTGAAAGACCCTCGCTTCAAACTCATCCAGGAAAAAGCCAAATTTATTTCCTCTAATGAAGTTAGGGTAGGAACAAAAACACTCAAAGCAAATTCATTTATTATTGCCACAGGTTCGGTTATTGCTGATTACCCCATACCCGGATTAAAAGAAACAGGATATTTCACCAGTGATGAAGTTTTAACCATGCGGAATACCCCCGAGTCAATCATTGTTTTAGGGGCTGGCGCTGTTGCCGTTGAGCTGGCACAATTTTTTCTCCGTATTGGTACTAAAGTGACTTTGATACAACGAAGCCGTCACATCCTATCTTCGGGCGATGAAGATCTGGCGCATCCCATTGAAGACCGCTTTCGCGAAGAAGGTATGGACGTTTATACCGGAACAAAAATTATTAAAGCTGCTCGGGAAAATAACCGATCAAAAATCTTTTTTGAGCACGAAGGAAAAGAAAAATGTGTCGAAGCAGAATTCATTTTCCAGGCTTTGGGTCGAAGACCGAATATTGAAGGACTCAACCTCGACGCGGCAGGGGTGGCTACAGATAAAGGCCGTGTGATAGTTAACCCCGAAATGCGCACCAACCAAAAAAATATCTTTGCAGTGGGGGATGTGAATGGCATTCATGAGGTTGTTCATATAGCCATTCAGCAAGGGGAGATAGCTGGATTCAACGCATGTTCACCTAATCATTCGAAAGAGGTAGATAATCGCCTAAAAGCATCCGTCGTATTTACAGATCCCGCAGTGGCGAGTGTCGGCTTGAGCGAAAAAGAATGCAAGGCTGCAAATATTGATTATCTGGTGGCATCGCATCGATTCAGCGACCACGGGAAATCCATGTGCCTTGGCGAAACACACGGACATGTGAAAATTTTATGTAATCCTACGACCGGTGAAGTAATTGGAGGACATATCGTTGGACCAGATGCAGGAGAATTGATTCACGAGATTATTACTCTCATGCATTTCCACGGAACGGTAAAGGACTTGATGAACATTCCACATTATCATCCTACCCTTGCGGAAATCCTGACTTATCCGGCTGAAGAGCTGGTTGAAAAAATAAAGTAATTACATTTCTTCTAGCTTATCTACTAACCGATCCATATCTTCCTGACTGCTCAATTCTGTAGCGCAAACGAGGAGACAGTTCTTTAATTCCGGATAATGTTGTTCCAGAGGGTAACCCCCAATGATGTGAGCCTGTTTTAATATCTGTAACACTTCTTCAACCGGTCGGGGACATTCAAGAACAAATTCGTTGAAAGAATGAGTTTCAAATTTGATTTCAAATCCAGAAATACGAGCCAATCGGTTTTTCAGGTAATGCGCTTTTCTAACATTGAGCGTCGCCATTTCGTACAAACCCTGTTTGCCAAGAGTCGACAGAAAAATAGTGGCAGCAAGCGCGCAAAGTCCTTGATTGGTACAAATATTTGAGGTCGCCCGTTCGCGCCGGATATGCTGTTCACGAGTAGACAAGGTGAGTACATAGGCGCGTTTGCCATTTTGGTCTTTAGTTTCTCCAGCGAGTCTTCCCGGCATTTGGCGCAGAAATTTTTCTCGTGTGGCAAAAAACCCCACATAAGGACCTCCAAATGAAATCGGCAACCCAAAAGATTGTCCTTCTCCTACCACAATATCAGCTCCCCGTTCTCCTGGTGGTTTTAAAATTCCCAAAGATATTGCTTCTGCAACGGCTACAATCAACAAGGTTCCATTTTTAGAGAGCGCTTCAGCCAACGAAACATATTTTTCTACAGTTCCAAAAAAGTTGGGGGATTGAATAACAACAGCTGCTGTATTTTCTGTCAGATTTTTTAAAATGAATTCAAAGTCAGTCCCCCCTTGCGCCGTGTAAGGAACCTCCTTCAAATCAAATTTGCTCCCTCGGGTATAAGTGTCAACGACAATTCGATACTCTGGGTGTATTGCACTCGATACTAAAAACTCATTTCGTCTATTGATTCGGTTTGCCATTATCACTGCTTCGGCCAATGCAGAAGCACCGTCATACATGGAAGCATTGGAGATTTCCATTCCGGTAAGCAAACAAACCATAGTTTGAAATTCAAAAATGGCCTGCAAAGTTCCTTGGCTGACTTCTGACTGATAAGGGGTATAACTTGTTGCAAATTCCCCACGCGAAATTAAATGGTCGATTAATATCGGGGAAAAATGGCGATAAGCCCCAGCACCCAGAAAAATCGATTTGTCTTCAGAGGTAGTATTTCTTTTTTGTAGTCTCTTCAGATATTGCGTTAATTCACTTTCTGGAAGACTGGGAGGCAAATCCAGCAACTCATTGTTCAGTCGTAAAGACTCAGGGATGCTATCAAACAACTCATCAATATTTTTAACACCAATCTCGGCGAGCATTTGTTTAACATCTTGTTCGGTATGGGGGATATATCGCATTTTGAGAAACCAGAAAGTTTGTTAAGGGTAACTACCCTTGCTCCTTATTACATTGCTCAATATATTCTTCAGAACTCATTAATTTTTCCAATTCATTGTCATTTGAAAACTCTATTTCAATGATCCATCCATTTCCGTAGGGCGTATCGTTTACCTGCTCAGGATTGGCCTCTAGATCCTTATTTACTGCGGTAACAGTACCGCTGATGGGAGCATAAAGATCAGAAACAGTTTTAACGGATTCCACAACCCCAAAAGGATTTTCCTGTTCTATCAGAGTTCCAACTTCAGGCAATTCGACAAAAACAATGTCTCCCAGTTGTTCTTGTGCGAAGTGAGTAATACCAACAGTTGCATTTTTCCCATCTACACGTATCCATTCATGTTCTTGCGTATAGAGAAGATTTTCAGGGACCTCCATGATTCCTCCAGAAAATTAACAGTTTATTTTTTAACACGGCTTGGAAGGAAAGGCAGCTTGACGACCTCAGCAGGTACTTTCAACTTTCTAATTTCCACATCCAGTTTGGTTCCGGGTTTTGTATATTCCTTTGATAAATAACATAAACCGATCCCCGCATTCAAGGAAGGAGAAAATGTTCCGCTTGTCATCTCTCCAATTAGCAACCCTTCATTTAGAACCCGATAATGAGGACGCGGCACCCCGCGGTCGAGGAGTCGAATGCCTACTAGCCTTCGAGAAAGACCTGCATCTTTTTGTTTTTTAAGTGCTGTCTTACCCAAAAAATCATTTTTTTGTAGTTTGATGACCCACCCTAAACCGGCTTCTAAAGGATTACAATTTTCATTGAGTTCGTTACCATATAGAGCGTAACCCATCTCCATTCTAAGGGTATCTCTTGCACCCAAACCAATGGGTTGTAAGTTGAATGGCTTTCCTTCTTCGATGAGAGATTTATATAGCAATTTAGCATCTTTTGAGTCGATATATATTTCAAAACCATCTTCTCCTGTATAGCCCGTACGAGCAATAATACATTCAAAGTTGTAGATTTTTGCTTTTCTAAAATGGTAGTATCCAATCTCACCCAATGGGGTGTCGCATAGTTTTTGAATAAGTGCCTCAGAATGTTTCCCCTGTACCGCAAGTTGCGCTGTCTGCTGGCTTGTGTTTTTTACCGAAACATTAAAATTCTTGGCATTTTTGAGAATCCATTGAAAATCCTTATCCGAGTTAGATGCGTTTACACAAAAAAAATAGTGATCATCTGAAAAACGGTGGACCAATAAATCATCCACCACACCCCCGGTCTCCAAGCACATCAAAGTATACAAAGCTTGATTGTTTTGCATAGTTTCAATATCATTTGTTACTAGATATTGGATGAGTTGTTTTGCTTCAGGACCAGCAATTTCAATTTCGCCCATATGACTAACATCAAAAATACCGACGCTTTGCCGAACGCATTGATGCTCTTGAATCACTCCTTTAAATTGAATAGGCATATGCCAGCCAGCAAAAGGAACTAGCTTGCCCCCAAGTTCCTTATGCATTGAGTAAAGAGGAGTGGTTTTTAGATTTGAATCATTTGCCATAGGAAGACATTTAGTGTTTTAATTAATAAAAAGCGGATCTCGTGTATAACCAATTTACCTGAAACGTGCAAGAAATTACAAATAGTAAAAAATGAAGTGGTAAACTGTAATTATGGGTTCATTAATGGAGCATAAAAAATATGATGTGGTTCTGGTAGCGGGCGAAGAAAAGTCCAGTTACAAAGTTTATCACCAGAACAAGGCATTTTTGACCCTGCAGGGGAAGTGTGTCATTCTTTATGTAATTCAAGCCTTGCAACAGGTCAAATCGATTGGGGATA
>CAJWOD010000070.1 GCA_913044145.1 uncultured Nitrospina sp.
TTCCACTTTGCATTGAAAATAATATTGGAATCATCGCTTATAGCCCTCTTTCTTCTGGGGTGCTTACAGGAAAGTACGACAAAAATACCAAATTCAAAGACTGGCGTGGTAAAGGTATTATTGGTACTTTTGTTGGCGAAGGGTATGCT
Source organism: uncultured Nitrospina sp. (assembly GCA_913044145.1). Classification (GTDB taxonomy): domain Bacteria; phylum Nitrospinota; class Nitrospinia; order Nitrospinales; family VA-1; genus UBA8687. The sequence continues at coordinate 150 of CAJWOD010000070.1, forward strand.
GAAAATATTAGTAAGGTTGATCTGTTAAAAGCTATTGCTCTGGAAGAGGGAAAAACTTGTGGTCAGATAGCAATTAACTGGGTGCTAAGGCAGCCGGGTCTTACAACAGCTCTTGTAGGTGTTAAAAATCCGGTGCAGATGGAAGAAAACCTGCAATCGATAGGTTGGCAGCCTTCGAAAGAAAACTGCGAGAAGATAGAAAAGATTTTTTCTTCAACGGATTAGATAAATATTTTTATTTCAACTAGACACCTCCCTCACAGATTTTCTATATATAATTTTATCAAAAGATTTCCATGAAACAATGTGATCAAAGTGGCTACTGCTAGAAGTGGGCCAAAAGGAATGATATTTTTTCTTGTTTTTTTCTGGACGACTATTTGAAATAAGCCAACGAAAGTTCCTAGAACAGCGCTAATAAAAATAATCAATAGCGCTTTTTGCCAACCCACAAAGGCCCCAGCAGCAGCAATATACTTTATATCTCCTCCGCCCATACCCCCATTGCTCAAAAGTGTCACAAGATAGAACAATCCACACCCTAATAAAAACCCCATAAATGAGTTCACATATCCTATCGAATAGCTACCTGCTACAAGGCCTAGAGCAAGTCCAGGAAGAGTTATGACATTAGGGATAATCTGATGTTTAATATCAACTGCAGTGATGATAACTAAAGCTGGGACTACTAAAACGTAGACCAGAAAATCAAAAGTAAGCCCAAATTTAAAAAAACCAGCAAGAAGAACCAATGCAGTGATAATTTCTATAAAAGGATAAGTTGCAGATATATTATTATTGCAATCTCTGCATTTACCTCTAAGAACTAAATAACTTATTACAGGAATATTGTCTAAAGGTCGGATAGGAGCTGAGCAGGTAGTGCAATAAGATTTTGGGAAGAAAACAGATTGCTTTTTAGGCAATCGATATATGCAAACATTGGCGAAGCTTCCGATTGAAAGTCCAAAAATAAATAAGGTAACAGCAATTAATGGTTGTGGAAGTGTGTTGATAAGTTCCATTCTGCATTAATCTTGATCTAAAGCGGAGGAAACTGTATTAATGGTTTTCAATTCCACCCGCTCCAGCTAGTATCTTTACCGACTGATAAATAATATTTGATGGGAACCCTTTTCTTTGTAGATATTGAACCAGTAAACGTTTTTTCTTTTTTTCTTCAAAACTTTTTAAAGTAATCCATTTTTTGCGTGCGCATTGTACTGCAAGCTCCATTTCTGGATTTCTTTGATAAAGAGTATTTAAGATGCCTTCAATTGTTTCTTTTTTGACCCCTTTTCCTAATAGCTCCATATATAATCGATTTTTGCCAATTTTATTTTTATTAATTTTATATTGACCCCATTGTAAAGCGAACCGTTGATCATCAACGTAGTTAAGCTCCGTAAGATAATCTAGAGTTTTTTGAATCACCGGGAGGGAATGTTCCTTTTTGCTAAGATATTGGCTTAGCTCCCATTTACTGCGATCTCTATAGGAAAGATATTGCAAAGCGTGCGCTTTAGCTTTTTTAAATGATTCAGGATCAGGCATATTGCCAATTAACCGTTTTTATCGCCCTTCTTACTTTTATCCGGTTTGTTAGGTATTGCTTCCTCTGATCCTGCAAGTCCTAGTTTCAGTCGTAATTGATTTTCAATATCGTTGGCGATGTCTGGATTTTCTCCAAGGAAGCGTTTGGAGTTTTCTCGTCCTTGTCCTATTCGGTTTTCTTTATATGAAAACCAGGTGCCACTTTTTGCGATGATTTCGTTGGCGACGGCAAGGTCGAGAAGGTCCCCCATTTTGGATATTCCCTTACCGTAGATAATATCGAATTCACAATTTCGAAAAGGTGGAGCGACTTTATTTTTTACTACTTTAGCGCGAGTGCGATTGCCAATTACTTCTTCGCCGTCTTTTAGGGCGGCAATTCTGCGGATATCAATTCGAACAGACGAATAAAATTTGAGGGCATTACCGCCTGTTGTGGTTTCTGGGTTTCCAAACATTACCCCAATTTTCATGCGAATCTGATTGATGAAGATGAGGCATGCATTAGATTTGTTGATCACCCCTGCTAATTTGCGCATGGCTTGCGACATGAGGCGTGCTTGAAGTCCCATATGTGAATCACCCATGTCCCCATCCAATTCTGCTTTCGGAACAAGGGCTGCAACGGAATCCACCACGATGACGTCTACAGCACCACTTCGGATAAGCACTTCCGCGATTTCTAGAGTCTGTTCTCCTGTATCTGGTTGGGAAAGAAGAAGGTCATCTAAATTAACACCAAGGTTCCGTGCATACTCTGGATCCAATGCATGCTCTGCATCAATGAAGGCTGCAACCCCGCCTGCCTTTTGCGCTTCTGCAATGATATGTAAGGTCAGGCTTGTTTTTCCTGAAGCTTCAGGGCCGTAGATTTCTACAATTCGTCCTTTAGGAACCCCACCTACCCCCAAGCAACTATCAAGTGAAATAGAACCGGTAGAAATGACCTCCACGCCTTTTTGACTTCCAGCTTGTCCCAGTTTCATAATGGAACCCTTGCCGAATTGTTTTTCGATTTGTGTGAGTGCCAATTCCAGCGCTTTATCCTTGTCGCCCATTACTCCTCCTTACTTATTATTATCAGTGGGTCTTTGAAATCTTTCCATATGAATTATACCTTGGATATTGTTATCCACAAAATTCAATCAAGAACAGTAAAAAAATAAAACGAATACTGTTGGAAATTATTGGTTTTTTGTCTTCGTTGAGTAATTCCATTTATTACTCCTGAGGCCTCTAATTAATTTTATTTTTTTCTACTGAAAGCAGAATTTACTCTATGTTTTTAGCACAACGAAATCCGAAACTATTATTTTTTACCTCCGGGGTAAAAAAACTCCTGTTAAATGTGGGTGCACTCAGCCCACAGCCATATGATAGACAATCAAACCAGGAACCTCCCTTCAGAACCCTTTTATCTTTTCCATACTCTGCTCGTGTTACTGGATTTCCAGGGTGGGGGAGATAGTAGCTATCTACCCATTCCCATACATTTCCAGACATGTCATTTAACCCATAAGGACTTCTTCCTTCGGGATATGAACCGATGGCTTTTGTGCCCGTAGAATGCTTATAAGGATTATTGGATTTATCTAATGACCATTCATTTCCCCAAGGATAAATCAGGCCGTCTAATCCGCGTGCAGCTTTCTCCCATTCCTGTTCTGTTGGCAGTCTTTTTCCTGCCCATTTGCAATAATTGTTTGCATCGAACCAGCTCACATAAACTACGGGGTGCTTTCCTTTGCCTTTCGGAATGTTTCCTTCGGGCCAGTGGTAGGGTGTTTCATGTTTTACAGCGTCTACAAAAATTTTATACTTTGAATTGGTTACCTCATTAGAATCCATATAAAAAGCTTTGGTGAACGAGATATGTTCAGGAGCTTCATCATCCCACCGCTCATTAGATCCCATAATAAATTTACCTTCTGGAATTAGAACCATATCTTTAATCGAACTGCTATTTCGGATTTGTTGTGAGGTTTTATTTTTTGTTGGTACGGCTTGTATCAACGATTTTAAGAGCAGTCCACTATTTAAAGAGAAAGACGATTTTCGAGTATTAGAAAATTGGGATGTATAATGGATCCCAATATGACAGGTTTTGCATTCAGGCTTGGATAGTTTGTCTTGTCGAGTTTGCTTAATATGTTCAGCTTGATGACAAGTGGACCGACATTGTTTTTTTAATACACCAAAATTTTCAAAAGCAAATGAGAAATTTTCGGTTGTGAGAGCGATAAGAAGGCTCAGAATAAAAATGAATTTTTGTTTATGCTGAATATTTTTTAACATATCTATTATTTATAGAATGATTGCGATTGAGTCAAAAGATTTTTTCGTTTGAATAGGAAAGTTTTATATGAATCAAAATAACTGGAGAATAATTCAAGATTCTTTGGGCGATGGAGATTTGAATATGGCAAAAGATAAGGCCATTCTTATTGCTTGCAGTGAAGGTAAAGCCCCTGCTACATTACGTGTTTACGGTTGGAAGCGGCCTACACTTTCCATTGGTTATTCTCAGGATATATCCAAATATATTGATTTGGAATCCTGTAAAAAAAATAATATTCCTGTAGTTCGCCGTTTTACTGGTGGCAGGGCTCTTTTACACCAATACGAATTAACTTATAGTGTGATTGCTCCAATACCGCATAAACTGTTTCCAGGAAGTTTAAGGGGTACTTTTGAAAAAATATCCAGGGCTATTTTAGAATCTCTCAAAATCGGTGGTATTATGGGGGCTGAGGTTGCTGGGAAAAATAATAGCATTTTAGGTTCTCTGTCCAGAAGATCCCCGGCGTGCTTCTCAATGGTCAATCATTGCGAAATTACCGTTGAAGGAAAAAAACTCATTGGTAGTGCGCAACGCAGGCTCCGCTCTGCATTCTTACAGCATGGCTCTCTGATTTTGGACAGGAGCCCACAATTAGCCCATTCCTTATTGAAATATTCTTCTGAAATTGAAAACCATGCAGTATTAGAGTCCCTAACTTTTAATACTACAGACTTAAAACAGGTTTTGAAAAAAGATCTAGAATATAATGAGGTAGCTCAATGGGTTTTAAAAGGATTCCGAAAGTCGTTGCCAGGTAACTGGAGTCAAGGAAGTTTAAACTCAGACGAATTTGGTTTGATTGAGACTTTTTTAACACCTGAAGTTTAAACAGTAAACTATTGTTACCTAAAATAGCGTTTTTATATTGCGCCCATAAATTTACCCAAAATATAGCTGCTTATGAATATTTGCAAATTGATTTATCAGAAAAAGAGCTATATCTCGCCCTTTTCGATTAGCGTCCTGATTTTAGGGCTATTGTTCATTCTCTTTATTTCTGCTTGCGGTGGTATTTCCAAACCTCATATTAAACGTAACCCGGTTACACATAATCCTTCAAGTCAAAGCTTTCGTGATGCTACCGGTCTTTTGCCAATTAAAGAACTTTCTATTGCACAGGCTAATTTTCTTCTGGCCAATAAAGATTCTTCGTCTGATCTTGCGATATTAAATAAATCTAAATTGAAGCTTTATATTTTATTAAGTCAAGGGGAAAAAGGGTTCCTGAAGAAAATATCGGCAGGTCAGTGGACTAAAAATAATAAAGAAACAATAAATTTTTTTGCTACTGCAGATGTGAACAGTGATGGAGGAGACGACTTAATTTTAATCTTTGGTAACAGTGAAAACCCAAAGACGAAAATTCTTTTTAATAACAAAAAAGGTTATTTTTATTCTAAAAAAGACGGAAGCTATTCACTTAGACCAGGAATAGAAAAAGTCATTCCTGTTGACCTCGATGGGGACGGTGATAGAGACCTATTTTATTTTGGAAATATTATAAAACCATCAACAAAAAAATATCATCAAACTATGGTGTTGATCAATAAAGGAGATGGAAAATTTGAGAATTTAACTTCCCTATTAATGCCGGCGCTACCTGCTGGTATTCGAGATGCTTCGTTTGCTGATTATGACGGTGATGGAGTGGTAGATATATTTTTAGTCTATGAAAAAGGCCAAAACAGGCTTTTAATAAATAATGGCGTGGGAAAATTTTCTGATCGTACTTCCTCAAGTATACCTCGCCTTTTGGATGATAGTAAGCACGCCGATTGGGCTGACTTTGATCAGGACGGAGATAACGATATCCTAGTTGTAAATCGATCGATACATAAAAAATATCGGAGATACTCTGGAGAAACCAATTATTTTTTGGAAAATAAGGGGGGAGGAAATTTTCGGAAGCGATCACATAAAATTCTACCTCGCTTGCCCTCTCAAAAAGTTTATCTGCTTGATGGTAATGGAAACAACCATCCTGATGCCTTGATCTTGACTGCGAAAGGGGTTTATTATTTGCAAGGATACGGGAAGTGGCAATTCTCCGATGAAACTATTCGCCGTTTACCGCGTTTCAAAAAATTCGACCAAATGGTATTTGGTGATATTAACCAAGACAAATATCTTGACCTGTTCGGATGGTCTCGTCAGACGGGTAGGTTATGGCTTAACCGTTTTGATTAAACACCTGCAAACGAAGTATTTAATTTCTAACTTGCTCAGCTCATCCATTGGAGAATGTATATGTCAAAATTTAAAAAACTAACCTTTCTTAAGGTTTTGACAACTATAGCTTGGGCGGACGGCGAAGTGAGTCAGTCTGAACTTAATATTTTAAAATCCTTTTACAGGAAGTTTGACCTTTCCAAGGATGAATTGGATGAATTAAAACCTTATCTCTATGCGCCAATCCTAAAAAAGGAAAAGGACTTGTTATATCAGCAAATGATCGCAGAGCTTTCCACACCCGCCGAAAAAAAAGAGATCGTTGAAGCTTTGGAGAATATGGTGCAAGTTCATAAAAGAATGAAGGGAGATGAGCGAATTTTGGTAGATCAGTTTTCGGAATGGCTTAAAAGATCTTCTTTCACAAAAAGGTCTTTTGGACGGATTAAAAATTTGTTTCAGAAAACCATATTTGAACACGCTCGTGATCCAAACCCAGATATGGAAAAATATTTTAAGAGACGTGTCCTAAAGAAGATTGAACTAAAAAGTTCACATTCAGGAGTTGTATCTAAACTTAGGGAGGACAAACTGTATTTTATCTGTTTAGTGGGAACCCTGATGGCCTCTATTGCCCACGTTGATAATCGCTTGGATCCAGAAGAGAAGAAGGCTCTTAAAACTTGCCTTGCAGAACAATTTGAGCTTAAAGGAAAAGAGTTGGCCTTACTTTTTGAGATAGTCGAAGAACAGGGAAGAAAAGATTTTGATTTTCATGAGGTCCTTACTGAAATTAACCGATTAACTTCTTACAACGATCGACTAAAATTTATGGAATGTCTTTTTGCAGTGGCTATCGCAGATGGCGACCTTGCACATGAAGAGACTGAGGAAATTAGGCGAATCACAAAAGCTATGCGAATTCCTCATAATACATTTATTGAAGCCAAGGTGAG
>CAJWOD010000071.1 GCA_913044145.1 uncultured Nitrospina sp.
TCTATTGAAACCAAAAAATTTACCTTGTAATGTTGGGAGCCAGAATCCAGCCTTACAAAATTTTTGGTTTCTTCAAAATAATTCTAAATATGAGAAATTAATATCTTTATATAAATAGAACTAAAGATCAATGCGGTTTTGTGGAAATTAAAACTAAAATTACTGATCGGCATATAAAGGAGAGTTTTTGTATTGCAATATGCCACGGGTAAAAAGAACATTCAAAATGGCTACAGCAGGAACACCGAGGATCATTCCTACAAGACCAAACAACTCCGCCCCAAGAAGAACTGCAAAGATAACCGCTACTGGATGCAAGCCAATATTTTCTCCTATCACACGGGGTGTAATGATCATACCTTCCATCGCCTGAACAAAAGCAAAAACGCCTGCAACGCCAAGAACCGACAGCCATTCTTGAGTATGCATAAAAGTTAAAATTGCGGCCGGGACAAACCCCAATATCAATCCTAGATAAGGAACGAGATTAAACAGACCGGCCATAAGTCCTAAAGAAAGGCTCATCGGGGTTTCACATAAAAACAACCCAAATGCATACATAACACCCATCAATGCCACCACCATCATTTGTCCACGAACAAAACTGGACAATATCTGGTCAATCTCAAGCACCACTTCCTGAATTTTCATCTGGAATCGGGGAGGCACCAAAGCTAGAAGTTTTCCATTTATAGAATCGAAATCTCTTAGTAGATAAAACATCACTACCGGAATGATCACCAGGTTGGCGATCATCAATATAATATTTAATAGGTTCGAAATTGAGCCCCAAAGTAGTTTTCCTGAAAACTGTATGGCTTTCATGGGTAGTTCGCCGAACCGAGATAATCCTTCGTTGAGGGTTTCTTCTACTTTTACCGGATCAAGGCCTCTTACCATATCCAATAAAGGAGCTAACCAGCCCTGCAATATTTCAATATAAACTGGGATATTCTGCGCCAGACTTTCTGTCTGTATGCTTAATATAGGAACAAGAAAAACACACGCTAATACTACCATCATAAAAAATGCAACCATCAGAAACAAAACCGATATAGTTCTTGAAACACCTCTGGACACTATTTTATCAACCAACGGATCTAAGAGATAGGCCAGAGCGAATGCTATAAAAAAGGGAGTGACCACTCGCCGAGAAAAATAAAGAAAAAAACCGATAACAATAATCACGGTTAAAGAAATTAAAAGTAGGTTTTTATTTTTTTCTTCATTCATGATTTACATATCCGCCATAGGAATCGGTGGAGCATTTTTCACCTTTTGGTCTGAGGCTTGTAAGCCTTTCTCCCAATAACGATATAAAGAAGGCAGCAGGAAGTCTGCAAGTTTTTGACTTGTCTTATCAAAAGCTTCTAGTTCTGCCAATAATTCATATTCACTTTTCACTATAGCAAAATCACTCTTGGCTGCAATCAAGAAAGAGTCGACGATAGAAACAGCCTTGGCACTGATATTAACCTGAACCACTTTTATTCCGGTTTGCTTATTTATTTTTAATTTTGAAATAGTCGTTCCCACGATAACGACATCTGCCCCGGCTTTCAAGCCGATATTCCTTATATCTTCAGTATTTCCCTTAATGGCGCCTAAAACAACAGCTTCAGGAATAGTATCGCGAATTTGGTCTCGGTCAATAATTTCTACTCCTGATTCCAAAAAGTTTTGCGCAAGCTGCGTCTCTGATATGGGAACGATGTCCCAAAAAGATGAAAGAGGCGCTGAAGTAAAACTACTTTCCTTTATTAGGACGATCACTTTGTGTTCGTTAATAGGCCCAGCCGTAATGCCCAAACCTACTAAAGCCTGATTTACTGCACCAGAAAAAAAACGAACCTCTAAAACCACTTCACTGGTCTTATTTTCGATATGATCCTGAGACTCCAAGTACCTATAGCTTTTCACATATCTGCTTGCGCGCCGAATAATCTTTTTTAGCCCCCCCTGATTTGCAGCAAACTTTTCTTCATCCATTAAATCTTTAATTACTTTTTCCATGGCATTTTTCATGGCATAAATTACAGCTTTTCTACGTGCTTCCACATAGTTTTCATTTTTTGCTGGGACTAGGCCAATGCCCTGATAAGAATCTTTTAATATAGGCTGCGCCAGCGCAAACCCATCATCGAATTGCAATCCAACAAAAACAAAAAGACCCAGAAACCAGTATTTTTTTATTGGAAAGCGTTTCCTCATCTTTTTTTCTTTGTTAGACGATTGGCTGGAGGCTCATCTATCACAAGTTTTTTAAGAGACTTTACTTCTTTCGGACTCAAAAATCGACAAGCTCCCAAAGGAAGCCCTGTCAAATTTAATCCGCCAAAGTGGGTGCGCTGTAATTTAATAACCGGGTGCCCAATATGCTCACAAACTTTTTTAATATGCCTGTTTTTACCTTCAACGAGCGTCATTATTAGAAAGCAGTTCTTCCCGCTTGTTCTTTGAATCTTGGTGTCAATGGGTTGGAATTTTTCATCATCGATATGAATTCCACGAACTAATCGTTTTAATGTTTTTTCGTTGGGAATCCCTGAAATTTTTACTTTATAGGTCCGCTCAACCTTATATCTCGGCAATAAAAGTTTTTTAGCCAGCGCACCATCATTGGTAAAAAGTAGCACTCCCTGAGTATTATAATCAAGACGCCCCACTGGAAAAATTCTGGCTTTTGTAGCTCGTACATATTCCATGACTGTCGCTCTCCCGCGCTTATCTTCGGCCATGGTTGTGAGGCAACCCGTAGGTTTATTTAAAATCACATAAACCCCATCCTGCTTTTTTGGAATCACCCTTCCAGAAACTTTTATTCGATCCTTGCCGGGATCTGCCAACGAACCTAATTGGGTCACTACTTTATTATTGACCTCGACCTTTCCTTCTTGAATCCATCTTTCCGCTTCTCTTCGGGAAGCAAGACCAGCGTCAGCAATAATCTTTTGTATACGAATTTCCATAATGAGAAAAAGAATGGTTAAAGCACTAGGAGATTTTTTATACGATGAGGCTCTATGCGGGCGAGATATCTTCCTCATCTTCAATCACTTCAGATTCAGAAGGCCTGGATTCTCCAGTTGCAAATTCTATTTGTGCTTGCAAATGAGGGTCATCGCCCTCCAACTCTTCTTTTAAATCTTCCAAAGTCGGCAAATCGCTCAAATCTTTCAATCCAAAATATTCCAGAAACTTTTGAGTCGTGCGATACATGATGGGCCGTCCAGCTACTTTTTTTCGTCCTGCGGGAGCTATTACCTTTTTATCTAATAGAGTCTTGATAACACCACTCGAATCTACCCCTCGAATATCGTCTAACTCCTGGCGTGTAAGAGGTTGCTTATAGGCAATGATCGAAAGTGCATCCAAACTAGGTTGCGACAAACGCGATGACCTGTCCAGTTTAAGAAATTTACGAATCCAATCATTGAATTCGTGCCGGGTACACAACTGGTAACCATCGGCTACTTCTAGAATCTGCAGGTTCCGAGACTGGTATTCTTCCTTCAACTCATCAAGGATCGACTGTAAGTCATTTTTTTCTGCCGTGTTCAAAAAAAGCTTTTGAACCTCGCCAATATGGACAGGTTGATCAGCTGCCAACAAAACATTTTCAATAATGGATTTTAATTCATCTCGTTCCATACTTATCTCAATATCTTTAAATCTGGTCGAAATACCTAATGTGGTTCAAAATATTTACTCAAGGCCAATCCCTGAGAATGGTAATTTGATTGCAATTCAACTCCATAAACCCGGTCAGGTCTTTCTATTACCCGCTCAAACTTGAGTCGGCAAAAAGTTTGTCCGTGTTCCACCATAAATGGCACATCATGGGGACGAACTTCCATCACTGCACGAGTTCCCTGATTCATCAGCTCATCCGTGCCATTCCATCCAAAACCAGAATCAAAAAAACCGGCATAATGGGTGCGCAGTTCACCGCTATTTGGTTCATAGGCAATCATTTCTGCCAACCAATCTGGCCAGATACAAATCTTTTCTTTGGACATCATAATATAAAAGCTTTCCGGTTCCAGGATCAATTGGTTCTTTTTTGGCCTATAAATGGGTTCCCAAAATTCTTCCGCCTTGTAATGGCGTATTTTGGAAAGGTCGATAACATTGGAGTTGGTTTTGGCCTTATAAGCCACAATGGAATCGGGCTGGTCACCCGAAACATCCACTCCGACATAAACTCCGCCTTCCACTTTCACCTGATCGAAAGGAATGGCGAATCCATTACGATCAAATAGAATAGGATTACTTTTATATTTGATCTCCAACCCTTGTTTGCCTAGGGTATGGGAGGTAACGTGTGCAACTCGCAATTGATTTAATGATAAACCTGTTTTTACTTTTACAGGGAAAGATCGGGGAATCACCTCCAGATAAATTTTACCGCGATAACCACGCGGAATTTCATCAAATCTATGACCACCATCTACAATCACCCGGGTGAACATATCCAAACGACCGGTAGAACTTTTCGGATTGGCTAAACCATAAAACGAAGCAGGAAGGTTCAATTCTTCCATTAGAGGGATAAGATAAATCGCATTCTTTTCTAAAATCCCCCCTTTAGAGATATCAAACTCATAAAGCGTTATTTCTTTTAAACGAGTTTCCACTGGCTCGTTCTCAGGCAAAAAGCTACACTGAATGCGGTAGGCCTTTTGCCCTAATCGCAAATCCAAACTGACCGGTTGTATCTGCGAACTTTCAATAGGAATTTTTGAGCAAATTATCTCTTCCTTTAAAGCCATTTCTATATGCTGACAGGGAAGATAACCGGGCTTCCCTTTCAAGAAGGTAGCAAGGTCCGAATTCTCTATTTCGGTAGTGGATTCCATTTGTATTTTTACTTATCGGGTTTCAACTTAATACAAAAACCTATTCACCCAAGCGGTATGTATAATAAAAGAGAGTAGAAAAATCTCGTTGGCTAGAAATAATCGCCCCTCCAAACGACGCTGTTAAGTTGACAGATCGTTTGCGGCTATGATTTAATCGTATTACTCGAGAAAATTCAACCTGATTATTCCCCAAAAATTAATTAAAAACTCTTTGAGCGAATAAATTCAACGGGTCAGAATTATGATCTAATACATTTTTTGGAAAGCAGGAAAAAAATACTGCGCCAGAGCGATCCTGATTAAATGGGTTATCAACAATGATTAGAGGACTATAGAAACAAATCATGGATTCAAAACACAAAAAAACAGAGTCAACAAGTTTACTAAAAAACTCCATCATGACGATTATAGGGCTGGCAATAGTTGGAGTTGGGCTTTGGGCTCTAATGTTTTATTCAACCGCTCCCAGCAACCTCGAACCCTATGAGAGCTATCAAGAATCCCAAAAAAAATCCAAGGCTAAATCAAATAATCAAAAATCCACAGCAAATATTGATAGTTTAACATCCCGGGAAATAGCTTCGACTGCAAAAACAGACTTAGGGAATCTGGTTAAAACAGCAAATTCTGCCCCTGCCCCTAAATCTACGTTGCCTAGAGAAACTCTGCAGCATATCGAAAACGGCATGAAACTTACCGAAAAAGGTGAATACAATGCCGGTAATAGAGAATTTGAAAAAGCCTCTGAAATCAGCCCCGATTCGTCGGACCTTTATTCCATTTGGGGTGCTGCTTTGAGAATGGCAAAAAAATTTAAAGGCGCTAATAAACGCTTTGCACGCGCACATGAACTGGCCCCCAACGACAGTGAAATTACTTTTAACTGGGGTATGTCACAACTGGAAGGAGACCTTCCAGAAGATGCCATCCGCCTGTTCCAAAAAACAATAGAGCTTGATTCCAATCATCTCATGGCCTACAACCTGTTAGGAAAATCGTATGGCAGAAAAAAAATGTATGATCAGGAAATTATGGTTTATAAAAAAGCTATTGCCATCCAACCTAACTTCGCACTGGCTCATTTCAACCTAGGGATCGTTCTTGGAATCCAGAAAAAATTCGAATCGGCAGCACCGCATTTTTTAAAAGCTATCGAACTAGATAAGCAATACGAAAAACCTTTCGTAGTTCAAATGCTCACCGCATTGGGTAAATATGATGCCGATGCTAAAAAACCTATCAATCAACCAAAACAAGAGAAGAAGCCAGAAACGGTTAGGGAGACCAAAGCGGCTCCAGCAACAAGTCAATCGAAAATTAAAAAAGACGAAAAGAAGGCTGAAGGCTCCGACCATAAAATGGAAGGCTCCAAAAAAGTCAACGAAACCACTCACGTTAAAGGGAAAATACTTATTAACGGTAAACCACCCAGTCCCAATACATTGGTTTTCCTCGAAACAAAAACTAAAATGCGGATTAAAGAACAGAGAAAAGGAGAATCTATCACCATCCATCAGAGTGGATTAAATTTCCAACCCCGTCACTCTATCGTTCAGGTAGGAGCGACCATCACCTTCTCAAATCAGGACAAAGAAGTGCATAATATTTTTTCTAAATCCCAAGGTAACCAGTTTAACCTCGGTGCCATGGCCTCAGGCTCCTTTAAATCCATCGAAGTCAACAAAGCTGGACCTATCGTTTTGCGTTGCAATATGCATAAAGACATGATCGGAACTTTATTCGTTGTTCCTAATGGGTATTACACCCAACCAAATGAAAAAGGCGAATATGAGTTTAAGAATGTCAAAAGCGAGGGTTATATCATGCAGGTTTGGGCACCTATGCTTAGCCCCGATGAAGTCGATGCAAATATCCGCTCGGCAGATCTTACAGGTGTTGATCAGACTTTTGATTTTGATATTAAATCGGCTTCTGTCAAGGGAGAAATTCATGACATGACCGACCCCACGGATTACAACGCTATCGTCGACAATATTGAAAGGGAAGTGTACAAAGCCATTGAAGACTGGAAGAATGGAAAAAAATTCATTTCTCGAAAACGGATGTTGATGGCGATTACCAAACATTTCGACGGCGAAGGGCTAAAAGATGCCATTGCCAAAAGTTTTAGTTCCAAACGTAGTATTCTTCTGGAACGAAAACTGGATAAAATCCGTAAAGAAATTTCAGGGTACGGAACATCAGAAAAACCAGTGACAGAAGCATCTTTAAAAAGTCAGGCCAAATTTGCTGTTGCAGCACTACGCAACAATGTTACAGAACTCCAAGCGCGTATCCAGCCAAC
>CAJWOD010000072.1 GCA_913044145.1 uncultured Nitrospina sp.
GGGTTTACGAAGGTTCAAGGATTTTAGGTCGACTTGCTTTTCACTCAGCGCGTTCTGACCTTTGTCCCCAGATACGTTGAGAATAATTAGGCTGCCGTCATCGCTGATCCTAAGCCGATTATCTTTTAAGGCTTCAAGAGCGGGTAGGGCAGCAGGGTTTCCTTGGTTGCCCAGATCCTTAATAGCTTTTTTTATCTTTGTGCGACTCTTATTCCCTAAATCCTTTAAAGTCAGTTCGAAATCATTTGCTTCCCCGATGGAAAATGAAAGCAAACTCATCACCAAAAAAATAAAAACCCCAAAAAACTGGGTGAGTATTTTTCGGTCGATAAGGATGGTGCTCAATTTATGGGGTTCAAATGAGAAGAAGGTGTCTTTCATACTTTTACGACAACGACGAAATAAGAAAATCCCATCAAAAAAGGGATGTAATTACTGATTGTAAAAATTAGTCGGATTAAACTACCATCTCCTCCCTTTTAAAACAACGCGTAAACAAAAAAACCCCATCTTAATGAGGGGGCAAAATTACTAACTTTAAAAAGTTTTTGGATTAAACTACTATCTCTTCCAGTTCTCTAAACCCGTTTTGCAGGGGTTACCAATTTGGAGGAGGTACCAATGCTGTTGAGAACTGGAAGAGATTTTTTCTAGCTAGAACTTAGACTTTTTGCAATTACCGCATACCCAAGGATAAGTCCAATCAGCAACTTTTTCTTTACTATCTGGGATATGGGGACTCCAGGCTTCCGCACGGATCGGGCCATCTGTTTTCCAGACAACATCAAACTGGCCATTTTCGGTAATTTCTCCAATAACAACTGGTTTATGTAAATGATGATTTGCTGCATCCATCGTAATTGTATAACCAGAAGGAGATTGAACTGTTTGACCCCCTACTGCCTGACGCACAGCATCAACATTTATAGTGCCCGCTTGTTCAACTGCCTGTGCCCACATCTTGATCCCAATATAGGTCGCTTCCATTGGGTCGTTGGTGACACGCTTACTTCCATCAGGAAGATTATGTTTTTTAACATAGGCTTTCCATTTTGTGATGAAGGCTTTGTTTTCACTAGTATCCTGAGACATAAAATAATTCCATGCTGCTAAATGCCCCACCAATGGTTTTGCATCAATACCACGTAGTTCTTCTTCACCAACTGAAAATGCAACTACAGGAATATCTTCCGCTTTGAGACCCTGGTTGCCGAGCTCTTTATAGAAGGGTACATTTGAATCACCGTTGATTGTAGAAACGACAGCAGTAGGTGTCCCAGCCGCAAACTTCTTAATATCGGCAACGATAGTTTGATAATCACTATGACCAAAAGGTGTGTACGTTTCCATGATGTCTTTTTTAGCTACGCCTTTAGACTTTAGGAAATAATTTAAGATTTTATTGGTGGTACGGGGATAAACATAGTCGGTCCCTAACAATACCCATTTTTTAGCTGCGCCACCGTCTTCGCTCATTAGATATTCCACAGCAGGAATGGCTTGTTGGTTTGGAGCAGCACCAGTGTAAAACACGTTATAGGAAGATTCTTCGCCTTCATATTGAACAGGATAAAACAGCAAGCCATTTAATTCTTCAAAAACGGGTAGTACGGATTTCCGGGAAACAGAAGTCCAACAACCAAATGTCACTGCGACTTTATGTTTTTGAATCAACTCGCGGGCTTTTTCTGCAAACAAGGGCCAATTTGAAGCAGGATCGACTACTACCGGCTCAAGCTTTTTACCTAGAACACCACCTTTTGCATTGATTTCTTCAATGGCCATTAACGCAACATCCCTGAGGGAAGTTTCACTTATTGCCATGGTCCCAGAAAGGGAATGAAGTATTCCTACTTTAATTGTATCTGCTGCATGGGCTTGAACAGCAGTCATAATAAAAAATACAAAAGCTAAAACTATTGATTTAAATTTCATTTATACGCCCCTCCTTGAGACTTTAAAAAGGTCATTAATAACTTTCCTTTCATGTTAATAGTTATTTGATGGTTACTTCTTTTTCCTGCTTTGACCTTTAATAAGCAAAAGTGGTGCCAAAATAATTTAAAAAATCCCATTGGTAAAAAAGGACTTGAGGCCATGAGTTCAGACCATATAGATTTTTACGCCATAAAATTAAGCATCTAAAACCTGATATGCTTAATTTTCTTGCTAAAAACATCTATTTTTTTTTGAGTAAAAAGAAAAAAGAGGGACATGAAAAGGAAGAGATTTTTGGGGAGGGAGACTGGGTTCTATATATCAAAATATGTCTATTACACAATTCGCTTAAAATATAAAAGGAGAGAGGTATTTACCTCTCTCCTTTTAATGGAATTGCTGGCACTTGCAGTAAAAGTTAATTACATTAATTGGAACTGCATACCAATGTTAAAGCTGTCTGTGGTACTACCATTACCAACTTTATCTCCAGAGTAAAATGCACAAACTTTTGCGTTGGCACCGGAGATAATATAGTTAATTCCTCCTTCTGTTACTGACCGGTTCCCTCTTGCACCGGAGCGATTTATCCCATCACGAGCAAAATGTTGGTAGCGAACGTAAGGTTGTAATTTGCCCACGCCAACTGGATCTGGTAGTAGATAACTTGCTAGCGCCAGATAGGATTCACCCTGAGTTAGACTTGAATCTGTCTTATCATCTGTGTCGTATTCGAAATAGGCTCCCTCTAGATTAACAACCCCACCATTTGAGAGCTTTTTTTCCATTAAAAAGTCTACATTCCAACCGGTAAAATCCCCAACTGCAGTTGATGTGCCTGCACCATCGGTTTCCGTCATATATACAAAAGCAACGGCTAGGACATCTTTTGCCCCATAATATGAGCTGGTTGTGTAATATCCCGGCTCTGGAGCCCAGAAATTATAGGTTGCACGGAATGTATGAAGTGAATTGTCTGATTGGTCGGGGTTAGTATCTGAATTAGTATCGCTGGTTCTACCCTCAAAAAGGCCATAAGACCATTTGAATTTCCCACCGCCATACTCTTTCATAAGAGCAAAGCCGTTGTCTCTTCCATTTTCAAGAGCTGGATAAGCCTGAACAATGGGGAAATTATAAGCATTTAAAAAGTAAGGTCCATCCAGATTAAATCTATCACTTGGGGGAAGAAACCTTCCCGCCCACATAGTAAAATCGCCCGGCAAGGAAAATTTGGCCACTGCATCCAGAACACGAATAGTTTGATCTGCGTCCAGAGATGCTGTCGAATTGCCATTTGATAATTCTGTATTAAATTCAACGACAATATCTTTAGTAACCTTCGCTAATGTGTAAAGCCTCATATTATCCAAGGCCATACCTGTTGCCGTGCCGTTATCATCAGCGCCATTTTCTGTTACGGCATAAGAAGTTCTTAAACCAAGGCCAATTTTAAACCAACGTTTGTCATCATCAGTCTTCATATTCTCGAAAATGCTTCCCATTTCCAAGCTATAGGCCGGGGAAGCCAAGCCAAATAGAAAAACTGCAATTAAACTTATGCTACTGAACCTGCGTATACAATGTGGAAACATCCTATTCCTCCTAATTTATTATTAATATTTTTAACGAATCAAGCTATTTAGTTTCAAAAAATGATACGCCATGGTCAGTCAGCGCCAGTTTATTCCAAATTTTCAAATACTTCAATTAAATCATTCAAGATTAATTCCTTTTTGGTGTAACACCTTTTAACCGTGAACTATCTATTTTTAATAACTTCACCCATGCATAAGCAAAACCCATTCCATTTTGTTCTCTTTCTATTTACATATCTATTTTAGAGAGAATTTTATAACTAAAGCTCAATTCAGGTAGTACTAGTGGGCAGAAAATGCTCAAACTTGTAGCGTTTATTTTTTTAAGCGTCTAATTTTACAGCGAAAACTAGAATTTCTTAGAGAATAAAGGATTTACTTTGTTTGGAGGTTTTAAGTTTCTAAGATTTTTCTCTTGCGCTTCAAGAGATAATGGGAAAAGAATTGTTTTAAAATAATCTTTCAAAAAGTTTATTTTGTTGAACTTTATATTCTTCCTCTTCTATAAGACCTTCCTCATAAAAGCGTTTTAAATGTTTTAGTTTCCTCTCTAGTTCTAGGTTCAACTTATTGCTTGAGTTACTTTTTTTTGAAGGATCAGAGACCCCTGTCTTTTTTTCATCGTATTTTCCTAAAACGGGAAGTTTTATTTTTGCAACAATCCAGTTTTTATTCAGACGTCTACCTCTTTCTGGGCCAGACTTAAAATAAAGTTGGCCTTTTTGAGGTATTAGTTCCCAGGTAAAAATACTCCACGCACGAGTATTATTTTTTTGAAAAAAGGTTTCTCCTTGAATTGAGTCAAAACGCCAATTTAAATAATTTTTAAAAGAGAAAATATCAACCACTGTAGTTCCTGCTTTGCTTTTTAAGTCAATGTGAATAATCTTTCTGGAAGGCACACCCTCAAAAGCTTTTACAAGAATGGGGGCCAATTTTTTAATTTCAGGAGAAGAAAAAATACTTGCCTCCTTGCTGCCGATAGATACTCCCTTGTACCTTAGTGAAACAAGATGGTTAATAATTTCTTTCTGTGAGATTTTTAGAGGGTGATTTAATTTGAATTTCTTTGCATTAAAGTTTCCATCAAGTTTGGATTTATAACTGAGGCGGACCTTAATCTTTTTTACTTGAGCATCTACAATTTCCGCGCCCCCGGAAATAAAAAGGATAAAGAAAAGTAAATATACTATTGGCTTTAAGCATCGATATATTAAAACCATTTTTTATATCCAGGGTAGTGTTGTTAAGTTAGTAATACGTTGCTCATAAGAGCCCCTGTTTAATAATAAAATTTTCGATCTGCTCAATTCCAATATTTTTTTTAAGGTTACTAAATACGAAAGGTTTATCACCCCGCATTTTCTGAGCATCTTTTTCCATGACATCCAACGAGGCTCCCACATGTGGAGCTAGGTCGATTTTATTGATGACCAGCAGGTCGGACTTGGTTATGCCAGGCCCCCCTTTACGAGGTATCTTGTCACCGGCTGCAACATCGATCACATATATAGTCAAATCAGAGAGTTCCGGACTAAAGGTAGCCGCGAGATTATCGCCCCCACTTTCTACGATGACCATATCCAGGTCGGGAAAACTCCTGTTTAGGTCATCAATCGCAGATAAGTTCATGGAGGCATCTTCACGAATGGCAGTATGCGGGCACCCCCCTGTCTCGACGCCACGGATTTTTTCTTCTTCCAGAGCTTCGTTTCGGATCAAAAATTGTGCGTCCTCTTTCGTATAAATATCGTTGGTCACAACGGCAATTTCATAATTAGTCCGCATTTTTTTGCACAAGGCATTAATCAATGCCGTCTTGCCAGAACCCACCGGCCCCCCAATTCCCATTCGTAACACTTGCTTATTTGTATTTTTCATTCTTCAAGATCTGAATAATCGAGTGTATTGAGTTTCATGTAAAGCGCTGGCAATTCCTTGGCCTGGACTTGTATAACCAATTTCTTCATCTTTTAAAGATAAACCTATTAACACCTGATCCGGGATCATTTCAATTGTCGAGGATAATAATTTCTGGCCGTCGGTTTGCCCTAATGGTACTAATTTAATTGCTGCCAAAACTTGGTTTTCAGCCCACATCCATAAATATCCCAAGGAAGCTTCTTTGAGTGGAATCTTCCAGTGCCAAGCCCCTAAAGCAAACAAGGACAGAAAACATGCCCTTGGATTTTCTTTCCACTCGATAGCATCTGAAATTTCCAAGTCACCCAACAATCGGGCCAAGGAATGAGCCAATTGTTTTTCTTCTTCCCTTAGTTCTTTGGAATCGCGGCATGCGTATAAATAATCATTCCAATAGAAAACGTTTTTCTTATCATTGACCGACCAAGCTTTGTATAAACGAGACAACATCGGTACATCTAGATAGGTCAAAGAATTTTCCAAGAGGCCTTGAATCCACATTTTGGTTGTATCTTTATCTATTACCCAACCTTTGGAGACCGCAAACTCCAATCCTTGTGAATATGCGAAGGCTCCTGTGGGAAGCATTGGACTGCACAATTGCATTAATCGTAAAGTTTCTGCCGGTCGATCAGGGTTCATTTTAGATTTCTGATTCGTGGGAATGAGAGTGTGAATGATTCGAGTGCCCACTATAGGCTCCGCTTTCTGGCTCAAAGGGAGCACATTCATGTTTCACAAAAAGACCCAACGACTGAACCATTTCTTCTAACACATGGTCTCTTTGAATGCGCAGCCAACCTTCCCCTATTTGAAGGGGAACATGTCGGTTTCCCAAGTGGTAACATGCGCGCGCCAAAAGAAAAGAGTCTTCGGTAGAAATAACTGCGACCTCTTCATTAGCAGCGCGAACTTCGACAACCAAACCATTGTCTGCCCGCAATAATTCACCATGACGCAAAACACTTCCACGCTCCATCATCAATGCAGCTTCCTGATTATTATCCAGAGAAACCCTTAATCGACTCTTTTGCCTTTTTTCAAACGGCAAGGTCAGGCTTTCAGAGGGTGTTAAAGGAGCGGCCAGTTTCTCGGTGATTTTTAACATTTAACGAGGTTCAAATTAAAAAAGAAAATAACGTTGTGCCAGAGGTAATTCTTTTGCTGGTTCGCAAGTCAAAAGGTCACCATCTGCCCGAACCTCATAAGTTTGTGAGTCCACTTCTATTTTCGGAAGATAGCTATTGTGGATAAGCTGTTTTTTGGTGACACCGCGCGTATCGTGGACCGAAACCAACCTTTTATTTAATCGAAGTTTCTCGCTCATGTTATTTTCATTAGCGGCTTTCGACACAAAGCTTACGCAGGTCTCATTTCGCGCTCCCCCAAGCGCTCCAAACATCGGACGGTAGTGAACAGGTTGTGGTGTAGGAATCGAAGCATTAGGGTCTCCCATGGGAGCGGCCGCGATCATACCGCCTTTAATAATCATTGATGGCTTTGCACCAAAAAATGCTGGTTTCCACAAAACAATATCCGCGAGTTTTCCAATTTCTATGGAGCCTACTTCGTGGCTGATTCCATGAGTGATGGCCGGGTTAATCGTATACTTAGCCACATAACGTTTGGCACGAAA
>CAJWOD010000073.1 GCA_913044145.1 uncultured Nitrospina sp.
ATTAAATTGAAGTTTAACGGGTAAATTATTTGTGAATATTGTAATGCTGGGCTATCGGGGTACAGGGAAATCGGTGATTTCAAAAATACTTTCCGAAAAGCTTCGTATGAAGCTATATAAAATTGATAAGATGATCTCTGAATTAGCAGGTAAATCAATTCCTGAAATAGTTGAGCAAGATGGTTGGGAAAGTTTTCGTAAGTTGGAATCAGAGATTGTAGCGGAAGTTTCTAAGCAAGCCAAAAACAGCATCATAGATTGTGGAGGCGGGGTTGTTTTAAGTGATGTTAATATGGTGAACTTGAAAAGGGAGGGGGTCTGTATTTTGCTTACCGCTAGTCTGGAAACTATTATTAAAAGAATTCGTCACGATAAAAACCGACCTTCTTTGGAAAACGATCTTAGCTTTGAAGAAGAACAGAAAAAAAATATTGCAGAAAGAGAAAGTAGGTATAGCGTTGCCGCTGATTTTATATGCGATACGTCGCAAAGCCGTCCCCTAGAAATAGCGGAAAAAATAACGGAATTTTTAAGAATGGAGGGATTGATTAAAAAATGATGAGCCCCTTGTTTGAAAGCTTAGTTGTAAACAACTTGACTATTCTTACAGATGAGCCGGATGATTCTACTGCAATGGTATGGAATGAAGCCGAAGTTCAGACAGAGTTAGAAAACAACGAAAAAGCAATATACCGTCTTGATCTGAATGACAAAGAGGTTTTGCTGGAAGAAATTGAAGACTTGTTGGCCTATAAAAAAACCCAAAAGGTTAAAGACCTGAGGCTTGACAAGAATGAGTTTTTTGACGAAGGGGTAGGATTGTTGGTTCAGGCTCCTGCCTTAAAAAAGTTATTAACCCTTTCACTTGCTTACAATAAACTCACCGATCAAGCTGTCGAAGCTTTGGCCTCTTCAGAAATTCTTGGTAACTTGAAAAAATTGTTTTTACAGGGAAACCGAATTGGAGTTCAAGGCTTAAAAGCTCTGGTTGCATCTGAAACCCTTTCAAACTTGCAGCTTTTGTATCTCAACCTTAATCCAATAGGGCCCGAGGGAGGAAAAGTTTTGGGAGGCCCGGGGAAAATTTCCCAGTTGGAAGAGCTTTATCTACAGAAAATCGGTTTGGGAGAAAAAGGATTGCAGGCTCTTTGTGAGTCAGAAAATTTCAAAAATCTTAAACTTCTTTCCCTTGCAGGAAATGGGCTTGACGACCATGCTGCAGAACTAATTTTCCATTCAAAGGCCTTTCCTGAATTAAAAACGCTCGACTTATATAACAATAAAATCAGTGATCAAGCCGTTGACCAGCTTCGAACCTCGCCAAACCTTCCTAAACTAGATGCTTTGCAGGTTGATTGGCGAAGTTGATTTGGTTGTATGACTCAAAAACTTCCAAGTACAAAGCAGATCCTTACCCATTTCGAAACAAAAGATCCCATTATGGCTGCGGTAATTCGTAAAGCAGGTGTGTTCCAGTTGAGTCGCAACCGCAACTACTTCTTAGTTTTATGTAAAGCTATCATTGCGCAGCAAATTTCAACCAAAGCAGCCGAGTCGATTACTCGGCGCTTTCAAGCCTTGTTTACAGCTCAAAACCCAACCCCTAAAGAAGTAGTTAGAATATCTAAGTTGAAGCTAAGGAACGTAGGCCTTTCGGGGCAGAAAGTGAAATACCTAAAAGATCTTGGCGCTAGGTTTTTAGATGGTTCAATTCGCCCGCATCGGCTCATTTATCAAAATAATGAGGAAGTGATTAAAACTTTGACCTCTGTCTATGGTATCGGCAGATGGACGGCAGAAATGTTTCTTATTTTTTCTTTAAATCGGATAGATGTTTTACCCTTGGGGGATTTGGGGCTCAAGGCAGGGATTAAAAAAATTTATAATATGCGCAGCTTGCCATCGCCAAAAAAGATGCTTGCTCTGGGTAAAAAGTGGCATCCTATGGAAACTGTGGGAACCTGGTATGCTTGGCGCATACAGGATGCAGAAATCATAACTTATTAACCCCTCTTGGTGAGGGTAGAGGTTACTATGGATTTTATAGATGAAAAAATTGAGGAATATGCCTTTGATCATACTAGTTATGAAGGGGATTTGTTAGAACAACTGGAAAAAGAGACATATGAAAAACTGGAAATTCCTCAAATGACGACAGGAAGGATTGAAGCTAGATTGCTTAAACTATTGGCACGTTTAGTAGGTGCCAAACGAATATTGGAAATTGGTACATTTGCAGGATACAGCGCCCTTTCAATGGCGGAAGCTTTGCCAGAAGACGGTGAATTAGTAACCTGCGAAATAGATCCCGAGGCAATTATTTTTGCAAAAAAATATTTTAACTTGAGTGAACATGGGAAAAAGATAATATTGATGGAGGGCTCGGCATTGGAATCTTTGAAAAAAATTTCAGGTCCGTTCGATATGGCCTTCATTGATGCGGATAAGGAAAACTATTGTAATTATTATGAAGCCATTTTGCCCCTAATTCGCTCCGGAGGCCTGATGGCCATCGACAACGTGTTGTGGAGCGGTCGCGTGCTGGACCCAAAAGACAAATCAGACAAGGCGATTCATCAACTTAATGAAAGAGTAATTTGCGATGAAAGGGTGGAGTCGGTTTTGCTTACTGTCCGTGACGGATTAAATTGCATTGTCAAAAATTAGTTTGCATTTGATCTTATGAATGTATGGTATGTTGATCCTTATTTAGGTCTGTGCTAGCTTATTGAAAATTGTTTAACTTAAAATCATGTTAATAAAAAAATTAGGAATTTAAATTCTATGGCTGAAACACTCGGCAGTCTTGTGGACAAGCTTTCAATTAAAAATTTAAGGATTTGGCATCTCGATGAGGCATTAGAGCAGAAAAACGCATCAAATTATGCAGAGTTGAAGGCTAGACGTGATTTGGCAGATAAACAAAGACAAAGTCTTGTGAACGAAATAAATGATTTCCTAGTCTCCGCTTTTAAGGGTGAAGTTTGTATCCGCGATGAAAAAATAAAGTTGTATACCAACACCAATGTTTCCTCATCCGATAGTATAAAAAAACTTGGAGAAGCTGTAAGCGAACTGGCTATTAGGAATATAAAGCTATGGCATTGTGAGGATGAAGTAAGGCGAACTGATTTGGCAGATGTAGAAATTGTAAAAATTAAAAGAAAGATTGATACGACTAATCAGGAACGTAATGACCTGATGGATAAGGTAGATGAGATTCTTCAGATCCAATCTGAGGAAATAAAAGGATCCTAAAGGTAGATTATTGGGCAACTCGTTTCTTTTACGATTATATTCTTCTCATTATGTTTTATAGCTTTTGTGCAATAAGAGATGCAAAGGCCTTGGGTTCTTCGTCCACTTCTTGGTATCTCAAAACCCGAAAATCATTGAAAGCTTCAAGTAATTCGTTTTGTTCTAAAACCCACTCCTTTTTAAAGCTGCTATATTTGAGGTAGTCTACGCTAAACGTTTCGTAAAATAAAATTCCGCCTGATTTCAAGGTCTTGCGTATTTCCTGGAATAGCTTCCGGTCCAGGAAATTAAAACAGAGCACCAGGTCGTATTCATTTTCAGGAAAGGAGCTATTATCTAGGTCAGTAGAAAGTGTTGTAATGGTTACGTTTTTTTCATTTGCAAGTCTCTGGGCTTTTTTCAGTGCTATCTCGGATATATCCATACTGACCACTTCATAACCCAAAGATGCGGCAAAAACTGAATTTCTTCCCTCACCTGCGGCAATATCCAAAGCTTTTCCTCCCTTAATAAGAAATTCAGTATGGGATTTAAGCCATTCGCACGGTTCCTTTCCTGAGATATAGGAATCACCATCATATTTTGTGTTCCATTTCTCCTTGTCTTTAAATGACATATGAACTTTCAGTAAGGTTTTCCTGATTATGTAATTATAAGTGTGAGTTAAACTAATAACAAGCTGGTGTTGGCCTGTATTTTCAGTGATTAAGCAAAATCTTGACATAGGCAATTTTTTTTTCTAAGATGACGGTTTTATTTATAACTCTAGAAGCGGGGAATTTCCGTTTTCTGCGGTTCGTTTATCAGGAGTGATGGGAATGATTGCAGTAGTTCAAACCGGTGGCAAGCAATATAAAGTATCTGAAGGTGATGAGATTCAGGTTGAAAAACTGGATGCCAATGTAGGGGAAAGTGTTAATTTAGAAAAAGTCCTCATTTGCGGAGAAGGAGACTCTGCAAAAGTTGGGACTCCGTTTCTTAAAGATTGCTCAGTCGTGTGTCAAGTGACAGAGCAGTATAGAGATAAAAAAATCATCGTATTTAAAAAACATAGACGAAAAAATTATCGCAGAAAAAATGGACACCGCCAATCATTAACACGTTTGAAGGTTACTGCAATTAACGCATAATAACACTGGGGAAAATGAAACATGGCACATAAAAAAGGACAAGGAAGTACCTCAAACGGTCGGGATAGCAGAGGCCAAAGATTAGGCGTTAAAAGATATGGTGGTCAAGCTGTTAAGGCTGGAGAAATACTGGTGCGCCAGCGCGGTACTCATTTTCATCCCGGAGATAATGTTGGGTTAGGCAGCGACTATACGATTTTTGCAAAAATCGAGGGTGTTGTTAAGTTTGAACATCGTAATCGCACAACGCAAAAAATTAGTGTCTACCCGCAAAACTAGAGTCCTGTCTCTATTCTAAGGTTTTTTCCGCAGAACCTAAAAGACCACCCCGGGTTATGCAATAGCCCATTCAAAACTTAAACTCATGTTTATTGATCAGGTTAGCATCTCTGTAAAAGCAGGAGATGGAGGTGACGGTTGTTGCAGCTTCAGGAGGGAAAAACATATTCCCTTGGGTGGCCCTGATGGCGGCGATGGAGGAAAAGGAGGAGATGTAATCTTAAAGGTAGACCCTAACCTTACGACTCTCATTGATCTCAGATACAAAAAACTTTATCGGGCTGAAAATGGTAAGCCAGGTAAAGGAAATCAAATGACCGGAAGAAGTGGGAATAATCTTACCGTTAGTGTTCCCCGTGGGACATTGGTCAAGGATGAGGAAACAGGGGAATTGTTGGTTGACCTTAAAGAAATGGGTCAACACTTTGTTGTTGTAGAAGGAGGCCATTATGGTCAGGGTAATACACGTTTTAAATCTTCTACCAATCGAGCTCCCAAAAAATTTGGTAAGGGAAAACCAGGTGATTTCCGTCAATTATTTCTTGAACTAAAGTTGCTGGCTGATGTAGGAATCATTGGATTTCCAAATGCTGGTAAGTCTACCTTGATATCTAGAATTTCAAACGCCAGGCCAAAAGTTGCTGGATATCCTTTCACAACTTTGGTCCCAAATCTTGGGATAGTAAAGCTTGAAGAAGGCGATTCATTTGTGGCTGCAGATATCCCTGGTTTGATAGAAGGAGCTCATAAAGGCAAAGGACTCGGACACCAGTTTTTGAGACATATCGAACGCACCCGATTGCTTCTTCATTTGATCGATTTTTCTGATGTCGAAACTGAAAATATCTTGGACCGTTACCATAAACTGCAAAAAGAGTTAAAAGCTTTTAGCAAAGACCTGTTCGATAAACCACAAATCCTTGTAGCTACAAAAATGGATGCTCCCCAGTCCGTGATCAATTTTAAAAATATTGGGCCATTAATGAATGAATTGAACCCTTTTTTGTTTGTGATTTCATCGGTGACAGGAGAAGGAATTGAAAAACTACTATGGAAGATCAAAGAATGTTTAATCTCTAAAAAGTTAACAGAGGAAGAAAAGGAGCTGTAATGCTATGTGGATATGAGAATTCCTTATTGAATTAATAAGTACTCTTGAAATTTAATTTTTTATGCCCTATTATCGTTTTTGCTATTTTGCTTTCCTTAAGGAGTTTCTTCACCTATCATCTGGCTTCCTTCAAAACTTATAAAGCGGTTTTAGCAAAAGACATTTAAGTTTTATCAGCTTTGACACCGATAAGAAGTAATGACACTTAATAAGATAACAAAAAACTTAATTCCCGTTCTTCTAGTATGTGCGTTTACTGGCTCTTTCACGGGTAAAACTTCATATTACGTACCTGGTTTGTCTCCATTTTTTTCTAATCTAGCTCAGGTGGAGACGATTCTATTTAGTGAGGCAAAAGTTGCACGTCTTTTAGCAGAACAGGATTATGAGGACCGAGTGAGGAATAGGATTAAAGAGGTAATTTCTGGGCATTATACAGGGCTTGATGAGAAAAATGCTGTTCGTATTCCCGAATTGATACTCGATGAAAGCAAAAAATATGGTTACGATCCGCTTTTTTTGACGGCATTAATAATAACCGAGAGCTCTTTTTATAATTGGGCTAAGTCCAATCGGGGAGCTCGTGGACTGATGCAGTTAAGACCTGCTACAGCCATTGCCTTGGCTTCAGAAACCCATCTGAAGTGGAGAGGAATCCGGACTCTTTTTGATCCGGAAAAAAATATTGCTCTTGGAGCCTATTACCTAAATAAGTTGGTGTCTCGCTTTGGCAATCTGACGCTGGCGCTTGAGGCTTATAATCATGGGCCTTCACGTTTAAGTAAATATCTTCGAAAAGGCTACCAACCCAAACGCTATTCTAAGAAGGTTTTAAAAAATTATAGAAAAATCCGATTCCAGCCTATCTAAGCCGGTCAAAAACTTAAAATATTGGAAAGACATTCGTTAACTATGAAACAAAAATGAAGATAAATCAGAAATCTTTTGCTCTCCCCAGCCGAATTTTAAAATTGGTCTGGGTGTTCTCAGGGATTGGGTTTGCAATTTTCTCAGGCTGCGCTCCTATGGAAATTGATAGAGCTTTCAGGGGGGATTTGCCACCAGGGAAAGCCAATAAGATAATCGGAAACTATTGCCAAAATTGCCATATTCACAAAGCCTTTGAGCCGTTACGACATGTTGCCAATGTTCGCAACCTTTACAAAAGGCGTGTTTTCAGAAAGGCTAGAGAATGTAGGTCCTGCCATTATATTGAGAAGAATTGGATGCACAATCAACATAAGAGAAAAACTCGAATGCCGGACGATGCCAATCGTGGAAAATTTAAA
>CAJWOD010000074.1 GCA_913044145.1 uncultured Nitrospina sp.
AGGTAATTCTATAACATATTATTTTTATTATGCGTTAAAATATATTTTGGACAAAAAGAAAAAAGGAACAGGAATTCCCGCATTGGGAAAGGGTCAAAAATCGATTTATCTAACAGGCTTTTGTTAACTATTAATGGGAGATGTAAATGTTATCCAGATATAGGAGCATAGAAGGGGAAAAAGGTTTTACCCTTATCGAATTGTTAATTGTTATCGCCATTATCGGTATTCTAGCTGCCATCGCGATTCCACAGTTCAGTGCTTATAAGCTACGTGGTTATAACTCTGATACAAAGGCAAACCTAACTAATTTGTTTCTGTCCTGCAAAGCATATTGGGCGGATAACGGAAGGGATTCAGCTTGTAACGAGAAAGATATTGCCAATACCACTTATGGCTATGAAAACTCACCTGGTATAACAATTACTATTCCTGACGATAGCAATACAAAATCTGCTTTTGCTGCCACAGCCGTAAATTCTAACGTTCCAGGAGTTATCTATGCAATTAATTCTTCAGGAACAATTACGGAGCAGTAGTTAATGTGTATAAACTCCCTGTTTTACTTTTATTGAGACATGGATTATTTTTTCACCTGTGATCCTCATATTATTGTGGTAGTTACTTGCCTTAAAAATAATCGTTGAAATGAAAATAGTTTCCCTGTTACCCTCGGCGACAGAAATTATTTCGCGATTAGGGTTAGAAAAAAACCTGGTTGGTGTTTCACATGAATGTGATTTTCCTGAGTCAGTCGTTCTGCTTCCCAAACTTACCTCCAGCAGTATAAATACCGAACTGTCGAGTTCCAATATCCATAAGTCCGTAATGGAAGTAATGAAAAGGGCCGTTTCCGTTTACGATCTTGATTTAGAACTTTTAACATCTCTCAAACCTGATTTCATCATTACTCAGGATTTATGCGATGTATGCGCTGTATCTTTTGAACAGGTCGAGCAGGCTTGCCAGGAGGTTCTTGACAAAAATATTCGAATAATTTCACTAAAGCCAAAAATGCTAGGCGATATTTGGGACGATGTGCAAAACGTAGCGGACCAATTGTCGGTCGATGAAAAAGGCCGAGAGTTTCATGAAGAAAAGGAATCAAGAATCAAAGCATTACAAACACGGCATAGGGATGGAACTGCCCCAAAAGTTTTGACCATAGAGTGGATTGATCCAATTTATATAGGTGGCATGTGGTTACCTGAAATGATTGCTATTGTTGGTGGTCAGGCATGCATCGCTGAAAGCGGACAACCTGCACCAGTGGTCAATCGGGAAGACCTTGAAAAAATTGAACCCGATGTGGTGGTAATTAAACCCTGTGGATATAAATTAGAGCAGACTTTGAAAGAACTCGAGCTACTGAAAAAGCAACTCCCAGATTGGAGAAAATCACCGAGGATCTATCTGGTCGATGGTAATTCCTATTTCAACCGACCTGGCCCACGTATTCTAGATTCCTTGGAAATTCTTGCCTACTGCACCTACCCCGACCGATTCCTAGATTTTGGTGAATGTTACAAAAAAGGCTTCATTGAACTTGGTTCTGATCTGCAATTAAAATGAACCTCGCCTAGCTAGAGGGTTGAAAATTAAGGGGTAATTCTATATAATTATCCTATGGCTATTAAAAAGAATTTCATTGTAATTGGTTCTGGTGTTGCCGGATTGACATTCGCTCTCAAGGTTTGCAAATTTGGCTCTGTAGGGATTATTACTAAAGAAGCCTTGGAAGAATCTGCCACGAAATACGCTCAAGGTGGTATTGCTTCGGTAATGGCGCAAGATGATTCTTTCGAATTGCATGTTCAGGACACGATGGAAACGGGACGCGGAATTTGCCACGAAGATTTTGTGCATATTGCCTGTCGTGAAGGTCCTGCAAGGATTCGTGAGTTGATCGATCTGGGAGCGCAATTTGATTTGCGTGGAACGGAATTCGATTTAGGAAAAGAGGGTGGGCATTCCAAACGCCGTATCCTTCACGCCCATGACCTTACAGGTTGGGAAATTGAAAAAACTCTCATAGAAGCAATCCACACTGAAAAAAATATAGAAATATTCGAATACCATATGGCCATCGACCTGATCACCAGGGCCAGACTCGATGAAAAAATAAAACCGGGCAGTTTGGAAGATGAAGCGCTGGGACTTTATGTGTTGAATAATAAGACTCAACAGGTAGAGACGATGGTGGGGGATGTGATTTTGCTCGCCTCAGGGGGTGCTGGCAAAGTTTATCTTTATACTTCGAACCCAGATACTGCTACTGGAGATGGAATTTCTGTTGCCTATCGAGCGGGTGCAAAAATTGCCAATATGGAGTTTTTTCAGTTCCATCCTACTTGTCTTTTTCATCCCAAAGCAAAATCGTTTTTGATTTCTGAAACAGTACGCGGTGAAGGTGGGATTTTGCGTTTAGAAAATGGTGACACTTTCATGGAAAAATATCATGAATTGGGTTGTCTCGCGCCACGCGATGTGGTTGCCCGTGCGATTGACCATGAAATGAAAAAGAGCGGTGACGATTGTGTTTATCTTGATGTTACGCATCTGGAGGGTTACCGTATTCGAGAGCGGTTTCCAAATATTTATCAAACCTGCCTTAAATTTGGTTTTGATATGTCTAGAGAGCTAGTTCCTGTTGTGCCGGCAGCTCACTATATGTGCGGTGGCGTAGTGGTAGATACAAACGGACAAACAAACATTAAACGCTTGTTCGCTAGTGGAGAAGTTTGTTTCTCTGGTTTGCATGGTGCCAATCGGTTGGCCTCCAATTCTTTGTTAGAAGGTTTAGTTCTTTCGCATCGTGCGGTTGACAAAGCGGTTACCCTATTTAAAGAATCAAAAAACTCACCAAATCAGTTGGAATTAATTCCCGCTTGGGATCCAGGAAGCGCAGTTGATAGTGACGAATCCGTTGTGGTTTCACATAATTGGGACGAGATACGCCGTTTAATGTGGAACTATGTTGGCATTGTTCGCTCCGACAAACGTCTAAAACGAGCGGAGCGTCGCATTCAACTTCTTTTGGAAGAAATTCAAGAATATTACTGGAACTTTAAAATTACCAAGGACACCTTAGAGCTTAGAAACATTGCTATTACCGCACAGTTAATTATTCAAGGCGCGTTGACGAGGAACGAAAGTCGAGGCTTACATTATAACCTCGACCATCTGGATGTGGATGATGAAAACTGGAAACGCGATAACGTTTTTCAGGACACCGCCCGTAGATTGATAACCCCAATTAACCCGAGAATAGTGACCCATGAGTGAAGAAAAAACAGTACATGTTTTAATTAGAGATTTTTTTGGCGTGGTTGCGCTAGCCTTCACAGTATTTGGTTTCATGGCGCTGAATTCATTTTCACCCACTGACCCCTCTTTCAATAAAAGTGTTACTGGAATGAACGTTATAAATTCCGGAGGCATGGTGGGAGCCTACCTTGCGGATGGGCTGGCGAGTATTTTCGGCAGCGGTTCCTTCTTCTTACCCGTTATCACTGCAGTTTTGGGCTGGGTATTAATTCGTGGTAAGCAAGTGCAAAACTGGTTGCTAATCATAGGTTCCGGAGTTTTATTTCTCGTAGGCCTTTGTTCTTTGCTAGCGATCTATTTTAAGATCGATCCGTTTTTCGGAAAAGCAGTACCGGTTGGAGGATTGCTTGGTGATGAACTTAGTGGGTTTCTGATCACTTGGTTGAATACATCCGGAGCAGTGCTGCTCCTCATTACGTTACTATTTATTTCTTTTATGATAATGACTCGCCTTGAGGTCAATGTTCTTATAAAAACCTTGGGGCAGTTTTTTTCTATGATTGGTGGTGGGCTATGGTTAGGCCTAAATAGAATCAAAGACTTGGTAATTAAAATGTTACGGGAGATGGCAAAAGTTTTTCAGGGAATTAAAGCAGTGTTTCAAAAAAATCAGTTAACTTATTCTACATCCGTGCAAGCCAAAAAGGTTACCAGAGATCCGGTAATTGTTACCCGAACGCGCTCTGAACCTGTGGTCACTGAACACCAAGACAAAGCCAATAAAAAGAAACAGGAAGAAAAGCCGGAATTTATAGTTCAAGATCATTTTGCTTTTATGGGTTCATCTGATAAATACGAGATCCCACCTTTATCTTTGTTAAACGATATCCCTCCGGACGTAGGTCCGGATGCTGAAAAGACGCGTAATGAAATATTAGCAAGTAGCGCAATTCTTGAAAAAAAGTTGTTGGACTTTGGCATTGATGGGCGGGTCGTTCAGGTTTTACCAGGTCCGGTTATCACTTTGTTTGAATACGAGCCGGCACCGGGTGTCAAAGTAAGTCGCATTGTTTCGCTTGCTGATGATCTTGCTTTGGCAATGCGGTGTGTCGGTTTGCGCATTCTAGCTCCTGTGCCCGGAAAACCAGTAGTGGGAATTGAGATTCCAAACCTTCGTCGTGAGACCATTTACTTTAAAGATGTAATGGAATCGGATGCTTTTCAAGAATCTAATTCAAAACTAAATCTGGCAATCGGTAAAGATATTATTGGGGAGCCTGCGGTGCAAGATCTTGCAAAAACACCTCATTTATTGATAGCGGGTTCGACCGGATCCGGGAAAAGTGTTGGTCTTAATTCAATGATATGTAGCATCCTACTGAATGCCACTCCAGATGAAGTTAAGATGATTATGATTGACCCCAAAATGCTGGAGCTTTCTGTTTACGATGGCATCCCGCATCTTATTGCTCCCGTGGTCACCAATCCTAAAAAAGCTGCCGCAGCTTTGAAGTGGGCTGTCACTGAAATGGAATCGCGTTATAAGTTAATGGCCGAGCGTGGAGTGCGAAATATAAATGGCTTTAATGACCTTGCTGAAAAGCTACAAAAAGAATATGAAGTAGAATTAAAAAAACGGGAAAAAGCTAATAAAGGCGTGAAGCCTGTTGATGATGACACTAAGGACGAGGAAGAAGAAAATTTAATTCCAGAGCCGCCTGCAAAACTTCCCTATGTGGTGGTGCTCATCGACGAACTAGCGGACTTGATGATGGTCGCATCAAAGGGTGTAGAAGATTGCTTAACACGCCTAGCGCAAATGGCACGTGCGGCAGGCATTCATTTGATTGTTGCAACACAACGTCCCTCCGTAGATGTGTTGACTGGAATCATTAAAGCTAATTTTCCAACGCGAATGTCTTACAAGGTGACTTCTCGGGTGGATTCTAGAACCATACTTGATGCAATGGGTGCCGACAAGCTTTTAGGCCGTGGTGATATGCTGTTTCTTCCACCAGGATCCTCCAATTTGCTTAGGCTCCATGGAGTAATGGTCAGTGATGAAGAGATTGAACGGATAGTTAGTTTCATTAAAAAACAGGCTCAACCAGTTTACGAAGAAGATATTTTTATGGTCGCCGAAATTGAAGCAAAGGATGAAGAGGAAGAACAGGAAATGGATGAAAAATATGACGAAGCATTAGCCATTGTTGCTAAAGACAGGCAAGCATCCATTTCTTATATCCAGCGACGATTAAGGATAGGATATAATAGGGCAGCACGAATTATAGAAACTATGGAGCGAGAAGGAGTAGTTGGTCCATCAGATGGGGTCAAGCCACGTGAAGTTTACGTCAGCCCAATCGAAATTGAATAGGCTTGGTATTGAGATAGTTTTGCTGAAGGTATAACCTTCTTGATGTTTTTCTATTTAACCTATCAGGGCAAAGTCACCTCGATTATTACAATTTCTTAAATTCGTGTTTGATGAAAGAAGAACCTTTTCCTGATCCCCCCATCTTATTCTTGCTAATGGGTGCGAGCAACCTCGCTCGAGGTTATTCCATGCTTACCCATCACCTTTCAGAATGTCTTGAAAAAAATAATATAGAATTTTTAAATGCATTAGGTCCTGGTCGAGGGTTTTGCGCTAGAGGTGGGATATTCAATATTACATATTCACCTATTCAGGAATGCCGGATAATAGAATCTGGGGAAAAAAAATCAAAGGAGGCTCTGCTTACAGTTGCGCTGATTACAGATATAGGCAATGACCTCATGTACGGTGTATCTGCTGATACTCTTATTAAAAGCCTAGATATAATAATAGACGAAATTCTTAAATGGGACGCGGAGATTTTTCTGACGCCCATTAATATCAACCCTAAAAAAGATATCAGTCCAATGATATTTTTTGTTTTGAGATTTTTACTTTATCCGAGCAGCAAAGTTAATTATGAAGAGATAGATTTGTCCATCTTCAAAGTAAATGAATACTTAGAAAAAAAAGTTCGGAGAGATGAAAAGATGCATTTAATAACAGGTTTAGAAGCATTCGCGGGTTTAGATAGAATTCATTACAGTTTTTTTAAAACTCATACAGCATGGTCAACAATAGCAGAAAATTTTTTTCGGGTTATAAATATTCCTGCCCTAAAAAAATTACGCTTGATAGATGCTATCAAATCTATATTTTCGAATCTCAAGCGTTTAATTTTCTGTGACATGTTTTTCCTTAAGAAAAAAGGACGTGAATTTTTTTAGCTAAATTTATGGGCTATCTTTTGGCGATAACACGGTTTCTCATTTATATAGGTGTCTTCTCCATTTTCTTTTTAATAGGATTAATGGTCCATATTTTATTTTTTGTTTCGAAGTTGCAACGGAATAAATGGATTTTATTTTTTATCTGTTGGTGGGCCAAAACAACTTGTTGGGTCTTTAATTTTCAATTTAATGTTGTGGGAGATGAATTGCCAAAACCCGGGTCTTTGATTGTTGCAAATCATGTGGGCTCACCAGATATTTTTATCCTGGGTGCTTGTTTTGAAGCCTTTTTTGTTTCAAAAGCAGAAATTTCCAATTGGCCCTTTTTTAATCTATTGGCATGGCTTGGATTGACCATATTTGCTGATAGAAAAAAAAAGCGGCAGGTCATGTCTATTATTGAAAAAATTGAAACACGATTGAATTCCAATTGCTCGGTGATACTATTTCCCGAAGCCCAAGCAACAAACGGAATAGATGTTGCCCCCTTTAAATCTGCCGTTTTTGAATCTG
>CAJWOD010000075.1 GCA_913044145.1 uncultured Nitrospina sp.
AACCTTGGTTTAATGTATGGGAAAGGTCAGGGAGTAGAACAAAATTTTAATGAAGCAGTTAAATGGTATCGTCTTGCAGCCGAGCAAGGATTAGCTCAGGCACAACATAACCTTGGTGTGATGTATGGTAAAGGGCAAGGTGTGGCAAAAGACTTTTTTGAAGCTCTCTGGTGGTTTAAGCTCGCTTCTGAGCAAGGCTATGGTCAAGCGCAGTACAATCTTGGCTTGATGTATAGTCGCGGTGAGGGGACTTCGGTAGATTACAAGGAAGCGTTGAGGTGGTATCTTTTATCGGCGGAGCAAGGAATTTCGGGAGCTCAGTCTAATCTTGGCCTTATGTATGAAAAAGGTTTGGGAGTGAAACAAGATTATGTTGAGGCGCATAAATGGTTTAATATTGCGGGGGTCAACGGCAATGCAACAGGCAAAAAAAATGCCGATATTATAGAGAAGAAAATGCAACCCGGACAAATTATCACTGCTATTGGTCTTGCCCGGGAATGGCTAGAAAAACTTTAAAGGACAAGTAGAAATTATTTAGGGGTTGCTTTGTTGTTAGCTAAAATTATAGGCGAAGCAGCCACTGGAACAAGTGACCATATAATGAGGACAGCTTTTACAAGGTTCGTTGGGCTGGGCTTTAAAAGCGTGACCTAAAAATTCGGTATGCATTTTTTTTATAGCTAATTCGTTGACTTGTTTGAAGTCTTGAATATTTCCTAATTTTTTATCGTGAAAGGGAAAACAGTTGAAACAATCACCCTTTGGATCGATGTCCATCGGGCTGTCATCGGCACAACCGAAGTAAACATCTTTATCTTTCCACTCGGTAATATTTGGGACAGATTGGCTTCCATGATAAATGAACCGCTCTACTAAGTGATATTCTTCCTCTTTAATATCATCCATTAGGCAGGGTGGGAAAGAACAGTCAAAGCGAAAACACATTTGCGGAAAATCTTTGAGCAGGTCTATCATCATACGACCCATTTTAGGATAGTCTTTTATAGGTAAGGTTATATGTCCTTCTTCCCCCACTATGGGAAAAGCTGGGCTGACACGAATTTTATAGTTTTGGCCTGGCGGTAACCCCAAGTTCTGATAAATTTCATCTATTTCCCAACATTGTGTAGCCAGATCTTGCTGGATGGAATACAGATTGAGACTGAACATCAGCCCGTATCCATTCTTACTTAAAATAGCTTCGGCAACTTCACGACAACGAGCATGATTTTTTTCTGATGTGTTTTCCATGGTCTGCCAATTGAGCAGGACAGAAAACTGTATCTGTCGTTCGATACTACCACCACGACCAACTAAATTTAAAAGCAGATCGAGAACTTTGTCCGACATCAATCCATTGGTAAACACCCCAAGAAATGAGAAGGACTGCATATTGTCTAAAGTTTTGGAAAGCATATCATTGAAGCGTGGATGTAAGGTGGGCTCCCCTCCCATAAAGTTTATAAGAGAAGCATTTTTTACTCTTGGTAAAAGCTCGTTCTGAAAAAAATCATAATCCATTGACTTATCAGGAGTTTTTACGTTTTCCTCCATGTATTCATCGGCAAAGCAGTAATTGCATTTTAAATTACAATAACTATTTAAGATGATATTCATGTTTTAAGCCTTAGCAGAAGATTATATATCATTGAATCTGGGGCCAATTTTCTAATAATAGCCTGTATGCTCTATCAGTGCTCTCTATTCTCTGCTCTTTCATTTTGGTGTTTTCCCATTATATTGAATAATAGAAATAATTCCTAATAAATCACTAAATTCATGCTAGTTTGATCTTTTTGGAGGAGGTGAATTATGGTAGGTGAGACCCTCCTCAGGATTGCTATGGCTATGAGATTGACCGGTCTGCAATTTATTGAGTACCGCACTCATGTGATCATACCCCATCTGGTTTTTAAGTGCGGAAAAGGTATCTCGTGCCTGGGTAAACTGTAATATCGCTTCAGGAACGTTGTTTGTTTTCCAGAAATAATGTCCCATATTTTCCAAAAGTAAAGCTTTTATGTGGTGAGGTGGATCATTTCTTACCAAATCCAAACCCTTTTTGTACCATTTCCCAGCAGGCGGGAAATTTTTTCTTTCCATATATAAGTCTCCCGCCAGACTCATGGCCCGGGCTTCTCCTAACGAGTCCTTATTTTTTCTATGATTTTCCATTGCCAGTTTGTAATGTTTTTCTGATTCTTTTAGATTTCTGCGGAATTTATAAAGGTCACCGATGGATTCAAAAACCTGCGCCGCCTTCTTAAGTTTGCCATTTTTTTCATAAACTGTTATTGCTTTTTTGTAGTTGCCAATTGCCTTGTCGAATTCATGGTAGAAAAAATTTTCGGACGCTTGTTGTAAATATCTTCCTGCTTCATCTTTTGCGTCGATAGGCGGGGTGATGGGCTGTGCTTTTTCTTTTTTAGTAGGTTTATTAGGTAAAAGCCAGACAGACATTCCCATGGCTAGAACCAGAGCTAGAATAGTAAAATATTTGAGTGTGGATTTTAAAGTTGAACTCACAGTTCTATTATCTTAAATAAATTTTTGGAGTAAACTGCCAGTAGTATGCCTTTTAATGAACCCAAAGCGCAAGAAAGGTTTACTTTATCTATTGGAACAATTTCAAGTTAAGTATAAAATATCTCCGCCCACCGGCTAGAGGTTGTGCTAAATAATAGCCGCAGTCGTTGTGATCATAAATAATTAACAATTCTTCATTCAAACTTGAATAGGAAATTCCTTGAAGAAATTATTGATAGATGGATACTTCAAATGGGTGGTTGAAAAACCTTTGTGGGCCCTAGTTTTTGTTGTTTTAGTGGTGGTTGGATTTTCCTATCATATCCCAAAATTCAAGTTGGATGCATCAGCAGAATCTCTGGTTTTGGAAAATGACAACGCCCTGGAATATTACCGAAAAATCAGCAAAGTTTATGGATCCGATGATTTTTTAGTAATTACCTATTCGCCATTTAAAGACCTGATGTCCGATGAAGTGCTCGCAGACATAAAGGCTCTAAGTAGTGAACTGTTAAAACTTGATCGAATTCATTCCATAGACAATATATTAAATGTTCCATTGCTGAACAGTCCCAGAGTAGAAATCGGCAAGTTAGCTACTGATATACGTACTCTTGAAACCCTGGGAGTCGATAGAGAATTAGCTCGTAAAGAGTTTCTAGAAAGTCCGATTTATAAAAATCTATTGATGAGTCCAGATGGGAAAACCACGATTATCCGTGTCAATTTTAAACGTGATCAAAAATATTTCGATCTTCTTTATAAGAGAAATGAACTTAGGGCAAAAATTAAAACTAAAGGTTTTACTCCGAATGATGAAGTAATGTTCCGCAAAGCGCAAGCAGAGTTCCGGAATTATCACGCCAGTTTTCTAGATAAGGAAGACAAGGTCATTCAAAGCGTTCGCTATATTATGGATCGATACCGTGATAAAGCAGAAATGTTTTTGGGTGGTGTGCCCATGATCACCACGGATATGATTAGATTCATTAAACACGATCTGAAAACTTTTGGTCTGGGTGTAATTATTTTCATCATTCTAATGCTTAGTCTTTTTTTTAAAAAACTACGCTGGGTAGTATTGCCGGTGGGTTGCTGTCTAATCACAACCGCAGTGGTTGTAGGGTTTCTTGGTTTAATGGATTGGCGGGTGACAGTTATTTCCTCCAATTTTATTTCCATTCTCCTCATCATTACCATTTCTCTGATCATACATCTGATCGTGCGATATCAGGATTTAAACCAGAGTAAACCTGGACTAGATCAGAAGCAACTTGTAAGGCAAACGGTAGGTTTTATGGCTCTCCCTTGTTTTTATACCTCCATTACCACGATCGTTGCTTTTTGCTCCCTTTTAGTCAGTGGCATTCGCCCTGTAATTGATTTCGGTTGGACCATGACTATCGGAATTTCTTTGGCCTTTGTCCTAAATTTTATATTTTTCCCAGCTGCTCTTGTGCTCTTAAGTCCCGAGATATCAAGTTCAAGAAAAGACAAAACCCGGGTTTTTACCTTGGCTGTTGCGGCATTTATCAAACGCCATCAAAAAATCATTCTTTCAGGATCCTTTTTGCTGGCCGTAGTTAGTATGATTGGTATTAGCAAGCTTGAAGTTGAGAATCGTTTTATCGATCATTTTAAGAGCAATACTGAAATATACAAGGGTATGCAAGTCATAGATAAGCAACTGGGCGGTACTACTCCTTTGAATATTGTAATGAATCCTGATCAAAAATATTTTGAATACCTCAAAGAAGTTGAAGAGAACAAAGAAGAAGACTTTGATGATCCCTTCTCGGATGAAGGAGATTCGGCTGAGATGAATTTTTGGTTCAATTCTAATATGTTAGATCGTGTTGAAAAAATTCACGATTATCTGGAGAGTCTACCAGAAGTTGGAAAGGTACAATCTATTTCAACATTAGTTAAAGTTTTCACTCAACTTGATAAAGGCAGAAAACCTGATGACTATGATTTAGCTCTTATAAGAAAATTAATGCCAGAAAATGTAAAAGATTCCTTAGTAAATCCCTATTTGTCACAAGATGCTAATCAGATTCACATCAATATGAGGTTAATCGAGTCAAATCCTAATTTGCGCCGTTCGGATCTCATCGAAAAAATTCGGAAACATCTGGTAGAAGAACTTAAATTTGCTCCAGAAACTATACAGTTCACTGGTATGGTTGTGCTTTATAATAATATGCTGCAGAGTCTTTATCGATCACAAATCCTTACCATTGGCGTGGTGGTTTTTGCCATCATGATTATGTTTATGATTTTGTTTAGAAGCTTTTCTCTTGCATTAATAGGGATTATTCCCAATCTTTTGGCGGCAGGAACTGTGTTGAGCCTTATGGGTTGGCTCGGTATTCCGCTCGACATGATGACAATCACGATCGCAGCTATTACAGTAGGTATTGCGGTGGATAATACCATCCATTATATCCACCGATTTCAAAAAGAATTTAAGGTGGACCAAAATTATTTGGAGACGATGGATCGTTGCCATGGGAGCATCGGCAAAGCAATGTATTATACCTCGGTGACTATTACTCTAGGTTTTTCCATTCTTGCTCTTTCAGAGTTCATGCCAACCATTTACTTTGGGCTATTGACAGGGGCCGCAATGGTTATTGCCTTATTAGGAGCTCTCGCTTTGCTTCCTCTTCTAATTGTTCTCTTTCGGCCCTTAGCTTCAGCGGAGAATTAGCCAAAATTTTTACTGGAACTTATTCAGGTGCCCACGAGACACAAACTGGAAGGGTAATACCTTACCGCCTTGGCAGTCTAATTCGTCTATGATGGATTGTTTTTTCTTTGGGGGTACTATGAAGGCAACGCATCCGCCTCCTCCTGCACCGCAAACCTTTGCTGCAAGTGCTCCTTTTTTCAGCGCAGATTGAATAATTTTTTCCATTCGTGGTGTGGATATATTGGGCGCAAGTTGTTTACGGGCTTTCCATTCTTTATTGAAAATCGGAGCGATACCAGATATACGGCCCTTTTTTAAAAGTCGACACATTTCCACCGAGCAATCACGAATGGTGTTTAAATGTCGAATCACTTTATTATCTCCATCTAGGGCATTTTTTGTGACCTCCCAGTTATTGATACCGGAGTTTCTTGGTTTTCCCGTATAACATAGGACTATGTGCTGGCTGAGTTCTTTTGGTTTTACGGGTAGAGTTTCTGTATCAATCCCAACGAAACCCGGGTTGACTGACCTGACGCCTCCAAACATGGCAGGAAAATAGTCCTGATAACCTGCTGGAACGCCTATCACCTGAGTTTCTATATTCCTGGCAATTTCAATCATTTCTTGTTTGTTGTATCTTGTGCCGACAAATTTGTTAAGGGCCCCATGTAACGCAATACTCAAAGCCGAGGAACCTCCTATCCCAGAACCTTGCGGGGCTTTACAGTTTGTAGAAATTTCCAGGCCTGATTTTGGGGCATAAAACTTTACGGTTCGGGTCAATAGCTCCAAAGGGTGTTTTTCTGGTAAGACATTTAATGAAGGAAAGGAGTCCTCTAATTTCAAGTCATGAGAGCGAAGGACAATTCGTTTATCTTTTCTAGGTGTTAGTTCAACAGTAGCATACAGGTCTATAGCCGCATTGAGGGTTGGGGCGTTACCAAAAAATAGATTAAGTGGCCAGATATCAAGTGTGCCTCCGGCGAGGTCAATTCGAGTGGGTGCGGAGCTTTTTATCAAAGGGAGGGGGCGGCCTAAACCTTTTAAAGGTTTTCAGAATCTTTATCCTGATTGGATTCAAGGTCTTTAATTTTCTTGGTCAATTTAGAAACCAAAGCACCGTACGATTCGGTTTTAATGATTTTGCTAAATTGCGAACGATAATTCCGTATCAAACTCACTTCTTCAATTACAAAATCATAAACAGTCCATCTTCCATTTTCGTTTATCAGTTTGTAATCGACATCTATAGTCCCATTTTTACGGACGATTTCGGTTTTAACTAAAGCATATTTACCTTTAACTTTTTCATCTACATAGTTTATCGTCTCATCCTGGTAGTTTTCAATTTTACTGGCATAAGAATTTTCAAGAAGTTTTTTGAACAATCCTGTAAATTCTTCGCGCTCCTTATTTGTTCGATCCTTATAGTTTCTTGCCAGAGAGCGTCTGACCATCTGATTGTAATTGAAGCGAAAACCTATGGTTTTACGAAGTTTTTCTCTCCGTAATTCAGGGGTTCTTTTTAGGTCTGGATCAGAGACTATCTGAATAACCTTATCAATAGTTTGTTTTAATTCTGAGGTTATTTTTGAATTTGCAAATCCATCTCCCACAAGATTTAAAAGAAAAAAGAAAAAAATAGTGACTACTTGTAAAGTTTTTCTTGTCATCAAAAACCTCAAAATTAGATTTAATATCAACTGTTGGCAACTTTATCAAATATACCCTTGGCAATCAAGCGGTGCGAACAGAGGGTAGTTTTGCTATTCAGAAAG
>CAJWOD010000076.1 GCA_913044145.1 uncultured Nitrospina sp.
CTGCCATCTCTAAAGGGCTCTTGGTCCTTTTTGGTGTAGAAAAACACGATGATGAGGAAAAAGCGATATTTCTCGCTGACAAAACACTGAATTTAAGAGTTTTTCCTGATGGAAAGGGAAAGATGAGTCTTTCTTGTATGGATATTTGTGGGGAAATTTTGGTAGTGTCGCAATTTACTCTAGCTGGCGATTGTAGTAAGGGGCGTCGACCCGGATTCGATAATGCTGCGCCTCCCGATGTTGCTCAATTTCTATATCAAAAATTTGTCCAACAAATTTCTCAATCGAGGCTTAAGGTTGCGACTGGTAAGTTTGGAGTAGACATGCAAGTGGAGTTGATCAATGACGGCCCTGTTACTTTTACTCTTGAGCGTTAGTTAGCCTAGAAAGGGATTGCCCCCCGGGCTAATTCCATTAGAGAAGATGGGAACAGACCAATTACAAGGACAGCGATTGAACTCACGGTAACAAGTGCCCGCATTCCTATATGTTTAATAGGTTCAGGGGCTGATTCATCTTCGTGGAAATACATCATAACAATGACGCGTAGGTAGAAATAAACGGAAATAATACTGGCCACTACGGCTAAAACGGTAATAAGGATGTAACCTTTTTTGATGGCCGCATAGAATAAAAATAGTTTACCGAAAAATCCAGCTGTTGGCGGGAATCCTGCTAAAGAAACCATAAATAAGCTCATAGCGGCGGCAAGGAACGGGCTGCGTTTTGCTAACCCTTTAAATCGGTTGATGGAGTTCCCTGCCAGGCCTTCCCCTTCCATCATAAACACAATAGCAAATGCACCAATATTCATAAATAAATAGACGGCAAGATAAAAAAGTATGCTGGCCATACCTTCTTGGGTATTTGTAACGATTCCAATCAAAAGATAGCCGGCGTGCGCAACACCGGAATAAGCCAACATTCGTTTGAGGTCGTCTTGAAAAATAGCTGCTGTATTCCCGACCAACATGGTTAATACGGATGCCCCAAATAGAATAGGCATCCAGACTTTGTCCAAGTCAGAGAAGGAAGTGAAAAAAATTCGAGCGATAACTGCAAAGACTGCAGCTTTTGTCGCAACGGACATGAATCCAGTTATGGGTGTGGGAGCCCCCTGGTAGACGTCTGGTGTCCATGAATGAAAGGGTACCAGTGAAACCTTGAAAGCGAGACCGCAGAACATCAACCCCAATCCGATAAAGACCAGCGTATTTTTTGTATAGGGGTTTTCTTCGGTTAACTGACCAATGAGCCGTATTTCGGTAGTTCCGCTTCCTGCATAAATTAAAGCCATACCGTAGACCAGAACAGCAGATGCGAATGCCCCAGTCAGCATATATTTGACGGCTGATTCTTGTGATGACGCCGTTTCCCAACTCAGTTCGGTTGCAGTGTTTGGACCTTCTTTTCCTGTCCCGTGTTTGGCTGAAAAACCACAAAGGATGTAAAGGGAGATGGAGAACAACTCCAAAGACAAAAATACGGTAATTAAATTACCAGATTTAGCCAGAAACATCATGCCTGCAATAGCCATCAACAGCAAAGTAAAATATTCTGCTTTATTTTCATGATCCTCTTGAGGGTAGCGAACTGATCCAAAAATTGGAAATAGGGCCATGCCTAAGATGATTAAATTAAATGTGAGGGAAAACCGGTCGTTGATGAGGGCGTGGCTAAATATTTCTGGGTTATTGCTGTTTGTTACTGTTGGAGCATCTATCCAGAGAATGAGACTGAGAACAGTAGCTGAACCAACTCCTGCGAAACTGAACATTGATAAGAAGTTGTTGTGGTCCAATTCCTTTTTTAGCCCCGCGAGAAGCATTACAAAGGCAGTGCTAAGGATAATAAACTCGGGTCCAATTGCTACCCAGTTCATGTCATCGAAATTGATCGTGAATTCCATACTTAAATCTCTGCATTATCAGTTCTTGAGCAAACTTAACCCAGTATAATTAGGGGGTGTTTTATAGCATTTCCAGCCTTTTTGCAACCCCTCACTATTTGCCCGATACTAGCGAAGATTTTTTCTTGTTAAGCGGACGATTTCCAGTCAGAATAGAGAACTTTTTAAAACTCTATATGAGATTTGGAGGTTTTTTTGGATACAAGCGAGGCACGCGCACATCTGAATTATCTTTTAACGTTAGGGCTACGTCGCGAAGAGGCATTTGGCCCCATGGCGCTAAATTTCATCAAGGAAGATGCTTTTGAAAAATCAGGTCTTTTACCCGAGGAACAATTCAGTCTCATAATGGCTACTGTTCAGGCTTTGGCAGAAGAGCCAAAACGCTACAATATGAAATTGGAGATGTTGAAACGGGCGGTAGGCCTTCTCGAAAAAACTTCATTTAATGATCCGCAACTTGCCCGACAGCTTAACCAAGACGTTAAAAAAACTGAAGCAGAACTAGGGATCTATAATGAAGCTATGCGTCCTACTAAAAGTGGAGCGCAGGATAAACAAAAACTCATTGTGCAATGTGACGCGCCGGAATATTTTTTGGACATCGCCCAGAAACGGGCTACCGCCTATTATCAGAATAAATTTGGTTTGAGTAAGGAGTCTAAAACC
The DNA here is from genome assembly GCA_913044145.1 of uncultured Nitrospina sp. Lineage (GTDB taxonomy): Bacteria > Nitrospinota > Nitrospinia > Nitrospinales > VA-1 > UBA8687. Next base: position 2,579 of record CAJWOD010000076.1, read on the forward strand.
GCCCAACATTTTGGTGGAGGTGCGAGAAAATTTGACCCGAATAACAAAGATTTACAAAAAGAATTTCCCGGAGCCTGTGCCCCCTTTATGAATTCCCGGACCAATGCTTTTCACCTGATGATGCCTTTTGATTTAAAAATCAGTAGAACACCTGAAGATCCTTTAGATGCAGGTATGCGCGCCTATTATGCAAAGATGGGTTATTCGTTTCCGCTTGGGTTTGAAATGGGAAAGATTTGCAGTTATCAGGATGGGGAAATATTGGACATTCCTTTGGACGACCCAAACCTTTTATTTTTATCTGTGTCTAAAATTAAAGAAAAGGAATTTCGTGCTGCAGACTACCCAGGAACTCCAGAAGTGCCATTCGAATATGCATATCCGCGCGCAGTCTTGGAGCGCACGGGAACTTTGGGACCCTATGTGCAACTAGTTGCTAATTTCAAGATATGGTTTGATGCTTCTCAGGTTTCAATCCTAATCCAGGGAGCTCCAGACCTATATGAGTATGGGTTGCAAGGTGGTTCGGGGATGATGGTACGTAGTCACGCTGCAGATAAGGTACCTGCTTATGCTGAAAACACATCACAATCTTGGCAGGAAGGGTTGAGTTTTAATTTTGCAAATATCCATCTTATTTTAAACTCAGATACCGAGTCGGCAATGGTACCTTATAATACACCGCTTTTTACTGTTTACCCTGTGCATCCAATACAGAATTTTCAATGGACAAGCGTATCGGGTGCCTAATACTAAATGAAAAAGAAATTTGAGTGGCTTTAACCATCGGCCTGGGCTTTTTGGCGTTCCAATGCGCGTAATTTTCGGGCTTCCTTTTTATTCATTTTAGTTTTTACTTTTTTCTCGGAGACGGGTTCTTCCTCCCAGCCGACTTTTTCGAGAAAGTCTTCGTAACCCCCATGAAAATATTCCGCGCGACCTCGGTGAAATATGATTAAATTTTTAGCCAGAGCTTTAAGTATTAGTTCGGAATGGGTTACGATTACCAAAGCACCTGCATAATCACTCAGCTCTTCGATTAAGCATTCAATAGATTCTACATCGAGATGATGAGAAGGTTCATCTAGCAACAAAAGGTTTGTTGGGTGTGAAATTATTTTTCCAAGTAACACACGACTTCTTTCTCCTCCAGATAGTACGCTCACCTTTTTTTTTGCCATATCCCCCTCAAACATCATGGCTCCACATATACTATGTGCGGCTTGCAATGAAAGGCTTGGGTTAGAGCGGAGTATCTCTTGAAGTACCTGGTTCTGAGATTCGAGTCGATCGATATTGGTTTGACCAAAATGACCGAGGCTTGCCGAAGGATGTGGAATGATTTCTCCCGCAGTTGAGGTCAATTCCCCGGCCAGACAATTTAATAAAGTAGATTTACCTTTGCCATTGGCTCCAATAATTCCTATCCGGTCATTACGGGCAATAGAAAACGTGATGTCTGAAAAAATATAGTCTGCAGGTTTTCCATTGTATGCGAAAGAAAGATTTTTGACATTCATAATGGTTTTTCCAGGACAGGGGAGATGATTGAATCGGAAACCTAAATTTTTCTCAGTGCTTAACTTTTCCATGGTTCCCATTTTTTCCATCATCTTTAAGCGAGATTGAGCCATCGTCGCTTTTGAAGCTTTGGCCCGAAACCGGTCCACTAGGTTCTGCATTTCTTTACGTTTATTTTCCAGGTTTTTTCGGGTTTGCTCATACGTTTCTTCTTCCTGAATAATCATTTCATAGAATTTTATGGTGCCCCCTTTAACTTTTTTAGCCTGCTTGCGATGCAGGCCCAGGGTGTGAGTGGTGACCTTATCCATAAAATCACGATCATGAGTGATCAAAATCATTTCACCGGGCCATTTGTTCAGATACTCCTTAAGCCAGCGAAGCGAAAGGATGTCGAGATAGTTGGTTGGTTCATCTAGTAAAAGCATATTGGGGTCAGCCAATAACGCTTTACATAGGTTAATGCGTACTTGAAAACCCCCGCTGAAGGTGGCGGGATCTTTCTTAAAATCTTTCTCTGAAAAACCCAGTCCAGAAAGAATTATTTCAGCTTTGTAATGGTCCCATTGTTTTTCAGCGGGCAAGGCTTCGATGCATTCCTTGAGAACGGTGGGTTGTGTGAAATGGATGTGCTGTTCTAAGGCTCCAATTCGATATCCTTTCGGGGTTGAAAGAGTTCCAGAATCATATTTTTCATTCCCCAGAATCATTTTGAACAATGTTGATTTGCCCGTGCCATTTTTGCCTACTAAACCAATTCGTTCACCTGGATTGATTAAAAATGACACGCTGTTAAATAGAACCTGAGGCCCAAAAGATTTTTCTAAGTTACTCGCTATGATCATGATTGTTTAGGAAGAGAGATGAATTATTTAATTTCTTCAATGCAGGCTTCTATATCTTTGCTGATGACTTTTTGTATTTCGCTTTTTAAAGCCTCGTTGAATTCATTTATGCTATTTTCATCACAATTCTCGATTTTCCAATCATAACCATCGAAAGGATTTTCGCATAAAGTTTTGATTTCAGTGATTGCTTCTTCCCGGGAGGTAGATTTTAAGGGGGCTTCTAAGTTGGTATTTACCAAAATATGACTGACATTTAAATCATAATGGGCTGTGAATCCATCCCAGAAGATATTCTCATCTGTTTCTTCCTGGTCGATTCTCTCTACAATTTTTTCGGTTAATTTGTTGTCAAAATTGTTGATACCACCGTCTTCGCATCCTTCTATCTTCCACTCATAATCTTTAAATAGGTCCTTTTTCTCCACCATTCGTTCAACTTCCTTATTCGCTTCTTCTTTGGTGGTTCGCGATTTTAGACGAACTTCAAGATTGCTATAGACATGAACGTTTCGAACTATTACCTTAAAATTTACCATTTTTAATCCTCGATATCCTCAACTTATATTTAAAGTCTCTAGCTGAGCAGAGTTGAATATGCATTTAGTTGTATATATTACTTTCAATAGTTAGAGATAAAAAATTGCAAAAGGATTTAACCTTTTCGGAGCTTGACGAGGGACTTTAATTAAGGTTTACTAGTATTCAGTTTATTTTATAAAAACACCCGAAAAAAGTTTAAATCATAGACATTTAGTTATGACCAAAAGACATAAGACGCCAAAGATGGCTCAGTTCCTCAAAGATAATAAGGACAGCCTTGATGAGTTTGGTAAGCATAAAGGCGACAAGTATGTGCGGGAGCCATGGATGCTAAAAGCCAATCCCGCAGGTGAGCACACAATGGAAATTGAGGTAGAGGACGACCAGAGTGGAAATTAGCAGATTGTTCCCAGTATTTTTATAAACCGGTCAAACTCTTCTTTCTTGATGTCCCCCATGTTGGCAATGCGAAAAATGTTTTCACTTAGATTTCCCTGTCCTGCGTATATAACAAACCCATTAGTTTTCAATTTTCCATGTAATCTTTCATAGCTCACTCCCTTTGGCAATTTCAGACCCGTCAGACAATTACTTCTCCAACCTTCAGGAATTAAACATTCCAAGTTGAGTTCTTTGAAGCCATCGCGTAAAATTTTTGCGGAATTGGCATATCGCTGGATTCTTCCCACTACCGTTTCTTCGATCAACTCATCAAGTGCAACGTCTAAAGCATAATGTGCGGGGATAGCAGGAGTGAAGAGCAATTTTCCTGTTTCTTGGGCTTTATGATATTCCGTAAGATTAAAATAAAGTGAACGCGCGGGAGTCTTGTTAAGCCGCGCCAAGTCTTTTCTTCGAAATAAAACAAAGGACACACCTGGTACCCCTTGTATGCATTTGTTAGCAGTTCCAACTGCTAGGTCGATTGAAGTAAAGTCCACTTCATCACCTGCCAGACTGCTAATGCAGTCAACTAGGAAAACCTTCCCATATTTTTTTGCCAATTCGCCAATGGATTGTAGCGGATTAAGTAGTCCGGTTGTGGTTTCGTGGTGAACCATAGAAACGATTTCAATATCACTTTGTTTTTTTAAAATACTTTCGATATCTTCGAGGTTTGGCGGTACACCCCAGTCGAGTTTAATAGTATGGCGATGAAAATTATAAATATCGCAGAGCTTGCCGATTCGCTCGCCATAAACCCCATTTTCAATGACAAGCATCGAACGTTCGGGAGTTAATGAGGATGAGACTGCCATCTCGAGTGCCGCTGTTCCTGATCCAGAAACCAATACGGATGTAAATGATTCTTCTATATTAAAGGCTTGGAGAAGTTTGGCTCGGATAGCCGCCATTAAGTTAGAAAACTCTTTTTCTCGATGACAAAGGTCGGGCAAGGTCATGGCCTGCCGCACTTTATCGGTGATATTAACAGGTCCGGGATTCAGTAAAACAGTTCGAGACATGGGTTTTATAAGATAAAAATTTGAAGGTTTA
>CAJWOD010000077.1 GCA_913044145.1 uncultured Nitrospina sp.
TCGGCATTCACAGGGGAGGTTATCAGAGGTACAAGAAGGCCAACAACGAGAACTAGTTTTACTCGAAGTTTGCGATCCATAAATTTCAATGCACTGAATGAAGATTCCCGCAGAAGCGGGAATCAGCAATTAATAGGTTTAAAAATGTGATTATCTTCTGTCACCCATAAGTCTTAGAAGCATCAAGAATAGGTTTATAAAATCAAGGTAGAGAGTGAGAGCACCGCGGATGGCTTCCTTGGTGTCTTCATCGGTGCCTTCGTTACCAAGGATATTCATCTCTTTGATCTTTTGCGTGTCGTAAGCAGTTAATCCAACGAAGATCAGAACACCTGCATAGGTAATAATCATATGCATCATAGGACTTTGCATAAAAATATTAACCACTGAAGCAATAATAATTCCAATCAGGCCCATGAATAAAAAACTACCCCATGAGGTAAGATCCTTTTTGGTAGTATAGCCGTAAAGACTCATCGCCCCAAAGGTGCCTGACGTTACCAAAAACGTTGATGTTATGGATGAGGCTGTGTAAACAACGAATAAGGTGGAGAAGGTTATTCCAGTCAATCCCGCATAAAGAAAAAATACTCCGGTTGCCTGACTAACGCTCATTTGCATGACCCGCGATGCCAACCAGAATACAAGGCCAATTTGAGCAATTATTAGAACAATGGGAAGAATCGGATTGCCCATTACAATATTGAAAAGCTTTGGGGTATTGGCAACATAATAAGCCATAAAACCCGTGATTCCGAGTCCGGCTGCCATCCAGTTGTAGACACGTACCATAAACCTTTGTTGCTCTGCTGCTACGGCATCGATGCTCATGGCTCGAGGGGAATTTTGCATTATAAATTTCCTTTCAATACGTTAATTCTTCAAAAAAAGCTAACTTTTTAAAGTGCTGATAAATAGATGAAATTTCCAATCAATTTTGTCAAGTTTTAACTTGGATTAAAGGTTTCGCTTTATTTACCTGTAATATTCTAACAAAATCCTTAGGTTAAATGGAGCCCATTTTTAAGAATTTGTTACCCGTTTTTTTGCTGCTAAATTGGCTTCAAGCAGCAGGAATAACAACGCAAGGAAAATGAACCATTGAAATCGTTCCTGCCATATTTTTCTTCGTTCTGATTTAAACTTTTTCTTTTCGAGGTTCTGGTTTATTTGGTCGAGATAAATAGTTTTTAGATCAATATCTCCGGTTACGGATCTAACATAACTGCCACCTGTTTCCAGCGAAATTTTTTGCAGAGTGGTCTCGTCCAGTTTTGTGAGAATAACCTCACCCTCTTCGTTTTTTAGAAATCCTCCATTCTTATCTGGGTTTGGCAAGGGAGCTCCAATTTCTTTTCCTATTCCAATGGTAAAAATTTTAACACCGACCTGATAGGCCTCTTTGGCAGCCTCTAGCGCTTGTCCGGTTTGATCTTCACCATCTGTTATAAGAATAATTGCTTTAGATTTTTTCTCCTCTGCGCGAAAAGCTTTAACTGACTTCCTCAGCGCATCACCTAAGGCTGTTCCCTGAACCGGGATGAGATCTGTATCAATTGCATTAAGAAAAATTCGCATAGCAGAATAATCAAGTGTGAGCGGACATTGGACAAAAGAAGTTCCTGCAAAAGCGACGAGGCCGACACGATCGCCTCTCAGCATATCCAATAGATCAGAGATTTTACGTTTAGCTCTTTCAAGACGATTCGGTTTTATATCTTCCGCAAGCATACTGCGTGATACATCCAGCGCAATAATTATATCAATTCCTTCTTGATTCCTTTCTTCCCATTGATAACCCCATTGAGGACGGGTAAGAGCTAGTAGAAGAAATAAGATTGTGCAGGTTAAGCATATTGTTCTATGATTTAGTTGTTCTTTAAAACTCGGGGCCACCAATTTGGAAAACAAATTCTCACCACAAAATTGTACAAGGAGATCATATTTCTTACGATTTCCCCAAGCCAGAAAAAGAAGGAAGGGAATTAAAGCCCACAATAAATGGAAAAGTGAAGGTTCGCCAAATTTCATATTAAGGGATTCTTCTCAAAGTAGTGTTAGACAATAAAATTTCCAAAAGTAGAATCAGTAGTCCTGGGATGAGAAAGTAGTGAAATAGTTCGGTGTATTCTGAGTGGTCTATTACTTTAACTTCAGACTTTTCCATTTCATCGATTTGTTTGTAAATAGTTTTTAATGATTGGAGATCGGTAGCACGAAAATATTGTCCTCCGGTTAAGTCGGAAATTTTCTTCAAAGTATCTTCATCAATATCCACTTGTTGATATACATAACGTTGTCCAAAAATCGAATTCACCAAAAATGGTGCTTTTCCAAGAGTTCCTACTGCTATGGTATGAATTTTAATTCCAAACGCTTTGGCGGTTTGTGCTGCTTGGAGAGGAGGAAGACTGCCAGCATTATTTCGCCCATCTGTTAAAAGGATGATCACTTTTGATTTCGATTTAAGATCCTTTAATCGTTTGACCGCTATGCCGATGGCAGAACCTATTGCTGTGGAGTCACCTGCCATACCGATATCTAGTTTGCTGAGAAAAGATTTTAGGATTCCCTGGTCAAGAGTGAGGGGGCATTGCGTGTAGGCTTCTGAACCAAAAACAACCATACCCATACGATCGTTTGGGCGATTATCAATAAACTGTGAGACTACATCCTTGACCATTGCCAGCCGCGTATCACGTTTTTCATCTTTGATAAAATCAAGGGCCTGCATACTTCCAGAAGTGTCCAAGGCCAGGATAATATCTACCCCGACAGACAGAATCTCGGTGCTTTTATGACCTTCCTGTGGACGAGCTAAAGCAAGTACCAAAAGAGATATCGCAAACATTCTAAGTGCTAATGGCAGGATGGACAGAATTTCAACCCGTGCCGAGCGCATCGCCTGTAATGTGTCAATAGAAGAATAGCTTATTGTTGCCTGCTGTTTTCCTTTTCCTCGAATGATAAGAAATGGAACCATTAGAAAAAATAGGAGTAGCCAGGGATCTTCAAATCTAAAAAAGCTCATATTTAGTTCGGTTCTTGTTGAATAGGAGGTGTAGCTTCTTTGATAAAATGAATTACTGGTTCTATTGGATCGTAATTCGTTTCAACTTCAGCTTTTGCAAATTTTACTTTATCGCTTTCTGTAAGAATAGTTCTTGCCTGCAGTTTTTGTTTTTCATTCAAGTCAGACAAACCTTTAAAATGAGAAATGATTTCTTCTGTTGTCCACTCTTGGGCTGGGAAGCGATAACGATGCTCCATGTACCTTCTAAATATTTCTGATAGTTCATAAAAATGCTCACGAACGTGTCCTAGCTTTATTAACTCACGACTTTTGAGTTCTTGTAATTCTTTAAGAGCTTTTTGCTCTGCCGTGAGTAGAGTTAGAGGTTCTGTTTTTAGGCTGGCTTTTTTCTTCCAATTTTTCCAGATAAAATATGCTAAGGCTAATAGAAATAATACCCCCAATGCTTTCCAAATATAATGAGTCCAGGGGGCCTTTATATGGAAAATGGGTTTGATGTCCTTAATGTCAGAAGCGTTACCTTCGAGTTGCAACAGGGATTGCACCTTAACATTGACTTCGGAAGTTATTATTTGACCTTTAACAATCTTATCGTTTTGATCTGGGGCGTCAAACCCTATCGGGATTGCGGGAATTGTTAACAGTCCTGTTTTATCAACTTTTAATTTTAACCAGAACTCCTGAGAAGTTTGATTGTTTAATTTTCTAGGCTTCTTTTTGCCGTGCCCAACTTTTTCAAATCCTTCGGGTATAACGTATTCGGGAGTATGGATAACAATATCTGAATCATGATTTACTGTGATGGAATAAGTTAGGATATCTCCTAATGTGGGTTGGGTAATGTCCACCCGAGTATTTATGGAGACTGGATCAGCGGGGTTGGCCCAGGCTCCCGGAGCGTTTATCAGTTGGAATAAATAAGCTAATAAAAATAGCAGAGCAGATTTTGAAGAAAATTTCTGGCAGACCATGAACTATTTTTCTTTGGAAATACAACTGTCAATTAGAGGTTGCAGTTCAGCAGCTTTTTCTGGGTTTGCGGCTTCTGCACGAAACAGCCATACTAATCCTTCTTTGCAATTACCAAGTTTTAAATAAAGTTTTCCTGCTTTGGAAGCGGCTTCGGCTCGGGCCAAGGAGTTGGAATTTTCTAGTTTCCATATTTTTATATATTGATCCAGTGCTTGTTCGAAAAGCCCAGCCTGTCGCAACCTTTCACCTGTTTTTTTTAATTCCGAAACTCTTGGGTCGATTAAAATTTTTTCCTGCTTTTTTAATCCATTTTCTTTGGTTATCAGCATTACAAAAAATGCGACGAAAGCAAATAAAGTGATACCAGTTAAAATATAAACACCGGCTTTCAATTTTCCACTTACACCATCTTCGGGTATTTTTAAATCACTCATATCAATGTTTTTTTTCTCTAAATTTAAAATATTTGATGATGGGGTCCGTTAAAGACTTGTTTGTGAATATTTCTATAGTATCGATCCCTATGGAATTAAAAAATGCTTTTCGATCCAGACGTTTTTTAATGCAAAGAGATTTGTATTTTTTGAGGATTTCTTTATCGTTTGTATCCACAAGTATAGTGCCGCCAGTTTCGAAATCTTCAAGAAATACTAACCCCACTTCGGGAAGGGCTTCTTCTCGTGGGTCAATAATATGTATTGTTATAAGGTCAAATCTTTGTTTTGCACGTTTTAATTGAAGTTCATAGTTTTCATCTTGGAAGTCTGAAATCAGGAAAGCAGTGGCCTTCTTTTTTTGAAACTTTAGAAGGTATTCCAGAGGCAGTGAAAGGTTCGTACCTTTACCTTCGGGTTGGAAGCTTAAAATAGTACGAATGATTTTCCAAATATGACCTTTTCCTTTTTTAGGGGGAATGTGGTGTTCAATTTTATCGGAAAAGATTATGAGTCCAATCTTGTCATTGTTTTTAATTGCTGCAAAAGCAAGGATTGATGCAACTTCTGCCGCAATTTCATTTTTTATTTTTTGGGCTGAACCAAAACTTCCAGAAGAGCTCACATCTACAAGAAGCATTAGAGTAAGCTCTCTCTCTTCTATAAATTCTTTAATAAAGGGTTGGTCCATGCGTGCGGTCACATTCCAATCAATCAACCTTACGTCATCCCCAGGTTGATATTCGCGAACTTCGCTAAACTCCATTCCACGTCCTTTGAAAGCGGAAATATACTCACCAGCCATGATGTCGTTCACCATATAATTGGTTTTTACTTGAATTTTTTTAATGCGTTTCAACAAATCCGGTGAGAGTTGATTGTGCTTTTTGGGTAGTGATTCTGGATTGTGAAACCATTCTCGAGCATTATTTAAAAGTGTTTGAAGCATATAAAATTAGGGAACTTCAATAGTGTCGAATAGTGATTGTATTATGTCATCTGCCGTAACATTTTCGGCTTCGGCCTCATAGGTAAGAATAATTCGGTGCCTAAGCACATCCATACCGATGCTTTTGATGTCGTGGGGTACAACATATCCGCGTCGTTGTAAAAAAGCAAAGGCCTTAGCTGCTCGATTTAGAAAAATAGAAGCCCGCGGCGATGCGCCAAACTGAATCATTCCGTCATAAGAAGATAGTTGGTTGTCTTTTGGATCACGTGTGGCAGTGACCAGGTTGATAATATAGTCTTGGAGGTTTTCATCGATATAAATTGAATCTATAACTTTACGGGCTTCAAGAATATCTTCAGGGTCGACGACGGATTTGACTGTATGAGAATTATTGTTGGAAGACATTCTCTGCATAATTAATTTCTCTTCCTCTTTTGATGGGTAATCAATATAAAGCTTTAGCATGAAGCGATCGATTTGTGCTTCTGGCAAGGGATAGGTCCCTTCTTGTTCGATGGGATTTTGAGTAGCGATAACCATAAAGGGCTCACCTAAAGGAAAGGTTTTTCCGGCTATGGTTATTTGTCGTTCCTGCATAGCTTCTAATAAAGCGCTTTGGACCTTTGCAGGAGCACGGTTGATTTCATCCGCTAAAATAATATTTGAAAACAAGGGCCCTTTTTTAATATCAAACTCGCTAGTTTTGGGTTGATAAACTTGAGTGCCCAAAAGATCGGCAGGAAGCAAATCTGGAGTGAATTGAATACGTTTAAAATCTGCTTTGACTGATTGAGCAAGTGTTTTAACGGCAGTCGTTTTTGCAAGGCCTGGAACCCCTTCTAAAAGGATATGTTCCCCAGTCAATAAACCAAGTAACAAGCGTTCAGTAAGGTATTTTTGTCCTACTATGATTTGATTTAGTTCGTGCATTAGTGGAGGGATAAATCCACTTGCTTCATTAACCTTATTTGTAATTTCATCGATTTTTTGAACCATACTTCCTACCTTAAAATTATTAGTGGATTTTATATAAAGGGGTTATGAAGAATAGCTACCCTATAAAAATATAATAAAACGGGCTAGGAAAAAATTAAAATATTTTAACCTGCTAGTCCATTTTACATCCTTGCTTTGTATGTTTTGACTTTTAAATGGGATAATTTTAGTTTTGAAGGACAAAAATTTAATTTTAAGCTTTACAAGAGGCATAACTAACATAAAATAGAAGGCTTAACCCAAATTTTACCAGTAAGTTTAAGTTAGCATGGAGTTTGGAAATGCTTGATGATGAAGTCAAAGATATAGACAGTATTATTGATCAGGGTTTGAATGTAGAGAATAATGAACTCGATCTGAGAGAAAAAGAGTTGGATGATGAAGATCTGATTAAGGTTATGCAGTCAGACAAGATCAAAGGCGTTACCGCTGTTTTTCTTGAGTTCAATGAAATTAGTGACAAGGGGCTTGAAGCACTACTTCAATGTGAGCATATGAAGTTCGTTACCGCCTTAAATCTTTTTAAAAACAAAGTCACGGACAAAGGAGCAATTGCTCTGGC
>CAJWOD010000078.1 GCA_913044145.1 uncultured Nitrospina sp.
CTATTAATGATTTTTGAGTTCGAAGATAAAAATTTAAATCCTATTTTGGAAAAGGTAAGCACGCAAGAGCGCTTGTCATTAGAAGACGGGGTGACGCTTTGGAAAAGTCCCGACCTTCTAGGTGTGGGTTATCTAGCCAATCAAGTCCGCGAGAGAATGAATGGGGATACGACTTATTTCATTCACAACCGCCATATTAACCCGACTAATATTTGCATACACAGTTGCCAGTTTTGCGCATTTGGGGTGAAAGAAGATCACCCTCATGCTTATGAAAAGTCTTTGGATGAGATTTTTTTAGATGCGGAAAAATATAATGGTGGCGATGTCAGTGAGTTTCATATAGTAGGCGGTCTTCACCCAGACCTTCCTTTTGAATATTATTTGGATATGTTAAAGGGGTTAAAAGAGCGTTTTCCTGAAGTTCATATTCAGGCTTTCACGGCTATTGAACTGGGCTATTTAGCTGAATTGGCAAACCTTCCCTTAGATGAAACCCTAATGATACTCAAGAATGCGGGCCTCGGATCTATTCCTGGAGGCGGTGCGGAGATATTTGCCAAAAGAGTCCGAAGAAAGATTTGTGGCGAAAAATTAATTGGAGAGCACTGGCTACATGTGCATGAAACAGCACATAATTTGGGGCTAAAAAGTAATGCGACTATGTTATATGGTCACTTAGAAACTGTGGAAGAAAGAGCCGATCATTTAGTTCAGTTAAGAGAATTACAAGACCGGACAGATGGATTTGTCACTTTTATCCCTCTGGCGTTTCATCCTGAAAATACGGTATTGGAATTTTTAAAGACAACGCCGGGTCAGTTGGACCTAAGAGCATTGGCCGTTTCCAGGTTGATGTTGGACAATTTTCCACATATAAAGGCCTTCTGGATAATGATTACGCCAAAAATTGCTCAGCTGGCTCAATCCTTTGGGGCGGATGATATGGATGGAACTGTTGTTGAGGAAAAAATTATTCATGCTGCTGGCGCTGCAACGGATCAGATTTTTCACCAAGATCAAATAATACATATGATTAAGGAAGCCGGTAGAAAGGCAGTCGAACGAGATACCCTGTATGAGAACGTAGAAAGCCGAGAAGTGGGAGTTTGAAGGAGAGCCTGTTTTTAATCTAACTAAAAATCATTGACAAACTACTGCCAAGGAAAAAAGGCAGAATCGGTATTTGAAGCTGATCGTTTATTTGAAGGAAAAAAGCTATGAAGATGCATCATTTAGACAAAGAAAAGGTAGAGGCGATCATGTTAAAAGTGAAGCAGGTAGTTGAATCGGGGCAATACCCTGCAGATATCATCGAAGAAATTTTTCAACTTTCCGAAGTTGATGGTGAAAAGTTTTTAGAATGCAAAACCCATCCCATTCAAAAAGAAAAAGTAAATTTCGAAATCGATCCGGAAAAGGGGGTTCGGTTTTTTGATCCTTTCAATTTTTTCACTCGGGGAATCTATAAGGATATGGATGGTTTGACCGTATGGACTCAGGACAACCTCAAAGAACCTTGGGAATACGACGAAGAAAAATAACTTGTCCCGGTCGAGATTAGCTTTATAAATAAAAAAAAAGCCCCATACCTAAAGTATGGGGCCTTATATTTTTCTACTATAAACAAATTTAGGTTTTTTCCTGATCTTTACTGAAATCGTAGGAGCCTTTTCTGGGTAGCGATGCAGTGAAACTATCTGCTGCTTCTTTCATTGCTTGATCTTTAGCATCTCCTTCTTCTTGAGCTTTTTTTCTTGCTAATGCTTCTTTTTCTTCATCAGTCAAGCCTTCTTCAGCAGCATCTTTTCCTTCTTCAATTGACGCCTGTTGGCCTTCCTCTAATTGATCGTTCTCATCTTGTTCCTGCGCTTCTTTCATAGAAGATTTAAAGTTCTTAATACTGCGACCAAATGCACTGCCAATTTCGGGAAGTTTCCCCGCTCCAAAAATAATCATTATGATGATCAAAATAATCATCAATTCAGGAAATCCAATTCCCATCATAACTTATATCCTCCGCAATATTTAGAAAACAACCCCAGGCCTTAGCCTAACTAGAACCAGATTTATTGAGATTTTATTGATTTTTTTAAGCTTACCCCTTTTTTCTTGAATACAGTTTATCCTTTTTTGGTCGTTAAACACAAGGGGAATAATAATACTTTAGAGGAAATTCAAGTATTGGAGTAATTTCACATTTGTTTTTAAAATTCTTGCGATCAAATTACACCACAAAACAAATCTCAGATATGGATTGAGAGATGAAAACTAAAGAAAACCCTATTAAGTTTGAAAATAGTAAAACACGATAAACTATTAAAAAAAAGGCTCTAGGCACCTTTCCAAGATAAATTAGATTCATAGAATCATATCGGTTTTCTTATCGTTCGCCTTGACATGACGAAATATCAGTCTTATTTAAAACTAGTTGGCAAAAAGAATACATCCATTTACTCAATCAGGTAAATTTAAAAATAGATATAAAGTAGATATTTAGAAAGGGAACATCAAATGGGAAAAATCGTAGGAATTGATTTAGGTACCACTAATTCAGTGGTAGCCGTAATGGAGGGTAGCGAGCCAAAAGTTATACTTAATGAAGAAGGGAGTCGAACCACCCCATCCGTGGTTGCCTTTACAAAAGAGGGTGAAATTCTTGTGGGTCAGGTGGCTAAACGCCAGGCAATCGCTAATCCGGAAAATACAATTTTTTCTGTCAAAAGATTTATGGGCCGTTCTTTGAATGAAGTTTCAGAAGAAATGAAAATGGTACCTTATGAGGTAGTACAAGGAGCTAAAGGAGAAGTAAGAATTAAAGCGGGAGGTAAATCTTACACACCCCCGGAGATTTCGGCAATGATTCTTCAAAAACTGAAAAAATCTGCTGAAGCTTATCTAGGGCAACCTGTGACGGAAGCTGTAATCACTGTTCCTGCATATTTTAATGATGCTCAAAGGCAGGCCACAAAAGATGCTGGAAAAATCGCTGGTCTCGAAGTAAAACGTATCATCAACGAACCCACTTCATCTGCTCTAGCTTATGGCCTGGATAAAAACAAAGATCACACGATCGCTGTATATGATTTCGGTGGCGGAACTTTCGATGTTTCTATCCTTGAAGTCGGTGACAATGTTGTAGAAGTTAAAGCGACTCATGGAGATACCCACCTTGGAGGTGACAATTTTGATCAACGTATCATCGACTGGCTTGTAGCAGAGTTTAAAAAAGATCAAGGGGTCGACCTTTCAAAAGACAATATGGTTTTACAACGATTAAAAGAAGCTGCAGAAAAAGCCAAGATGGAACTTTCTACCACAAACGAAACAGACATTAATCTTCCGTTCATCACAGCAGATGCATCGGGACCTAAGCATTTAAACATCAAGCTCTCCCGAGCTAAGTTTGAGTCTATGGTAGATGACCTAATCGAAAAATCTAAAAAACCTTGTGTTCAGGCTTTGAAAGATGCAGGAATTAAGGCAGACCAGGTTCATGAAGCAGTTCTGGTTGGTGGTTCCACAAGAATTCCTAAGGCACAGGAGCTAGTTAAAAACTTGTTTGGTAAAGACCCTCATCATGGAGTTAATCCTGACGAAGTTGTCGCTCTTGGAGCAGCAGTTCAAGCAGGGGTTCTTTCCGGCGATGTGAAAGATATTTTATTGTTAGATGTAACTCCGCTGTCATTGGGAATAGAAACCATGGGAGGTGTAACAACTCGTCTCATAGACCGAAACACAACCATACCGACCCGAAAAGCAGAAACATTTTCTACAGCAGCTGACAATCAGCCATCTGTTGAAGTTAATGTCATTCAGGGTGAACGGGAAATGGCCAAAGATAATCGATCGATTGGAAAGTTTCATCTCGATGGCATTCCGCCTGCACCCCGGGGTATGCCACAAATCGAAGTCACCTTTGATATCGATGCGAATGGCATCCTAAATGTTGGCGCCAAAGATAAAGGAACTGGTAAAGAGCAAAAAATTACCATAACCGACTCTACAGGATTATCTGATACTGAAATCGAAAATATGGTAAAAGATGCTGAAGCCAACGCCGATGCTGATAAAGAACGGCGTGAAAAAATCGACGTTAAAAACCAGCTCGATTCTGTCATCTATAACCTTGAAAAAACCCTAAAGGACAATAAAGATAAATTCAAGGAAGAAGATGTTAAAGAAGCCGAAACCGCTGTGGAAGAAGCCAAGGGGCATCTGGAAGGTGAAGTTGACGTTATGAAAGAGCAAATCGAAAAGGTCAATCAAATTGCTCATAAACTCGCCGAAGCAATGTATTCCCAAACCAAAGACCAAGCAGGAGGAGAATCTGGAGATGCGGGTGATACTGGTGCAGAGAATGAACAACCAAAAGCCGAAGACGATGTCGTTGATGCAGAATTTGAAGATATCGGCAAAAAATAAACCCACCCAACCCTCCCGGTAAAATCGGGAGGGTTTATTTTTAGAAAAAACAGCATGCCTAAGAAAAAAACAACTTCGCCTAAAGAGGAGGAACCGGCAATAAATATCGTTGATCGCCGCTCTGCCTTATTAGAAGAAGATGAGCTAAATGAAATAAGCGAACAGGAAGAAAGACTTCCCTCCTACGTTGAAAAACTCAAAAAAGAAGCAGAAGAGAAAGACCAAAAACTTAAGGACTATATAGCTGCTTATAAAGAAAAAACGGCTGAAGACGATGGTTTCAGAAAACGTCTGGAAAAAGATAACGATGTCCGTCTCGACCAATTTAAAGCAAATTTATTCTCAAGATTGGTACCAATATTAGATAATTTGAACCGTGCCATTCAGGCTGCCAGTACAAATAATGATTTTGATGGTTTAAACCAAGGTGTTGAGTTGGTATCCAAACAATTCAGCCGTGAGTTGAAAAACAACGATGTTGAAATCATTGATGCTAAAAACCGAAAATTTGATCCAAAAACTGATGAAGCTTTTCTGACCGAAGAAACCAGTGATCCTGAAATGGATAACATGATTGTTCAGGAACTCGAACCGGGCTATATTTTCAAAGACAAGCTAATTAAAGCCGCAAAGGTAAAAGTGGCTCATTTAAAAACCTAGATGCCCCTGCCTCGGTCGAGAGCAAGCAAATCTTTCCTAAATATTTCTCATGAGTCAACGCGATTATTATGAAGTTCTTGATGTTTCTAAAAACGCTAACGAAGCTGAGCTAAAAAAGGCCTACAGGCAAAAGGCTCTAAAATTCCATCCAGACAAAAACCCTGGAGATAAACAAGCAGAAGAAAATTTTAAAGAAGCTTCAGAGGCTTACGAAGTATTAAAAGATCCTGAAAAAAGACAAATATACGATCAATTCGGCCATGATGGATTAAAGGGAAGGGGGTTTAATGGGTTTAGCGGGTTTGATGATATCTTTTCCCAATTCGGTGATATTTTTGGTGATTTCTTCGGAGGAGGAAGTCAAAGAGAAAGAACCGGCGCTGACCTGCGCTTAGATATTCGCATCAGTTTTAAAGAAGCCGCTTTCGGAACCAAAAAAGAGGTTGAGGTCGAAAAACACGGTTCATGTGGGACTTGTAGAGGATCGCGATCTAAGCCAGGATATTCACCACAAACTTGCCGAACCTGTCGAGGCACAGGCCAAGTGGTGCGAGCTCAAGGATTTTTTAGTGTTCAATCCCACTGTCCCGATTGTAGAGGTGCGGGACAAACAATCACTCATCCTTGTGACGAATGTCGTGGCGAAGGCCGTGTAAGAATAAATGAAAGCTTATCAATCAATATTCCAGCAGGTGTCGACGACGGTGCCCGGCTCAGATTAAAAGATAAAGGTGAATCTGGCCAAGGTCTACCTCCCGGAGACCTCTATGTCATCATACATGTCACACAACATGAGTTTTTTCATCGCGAAGAAGATGATATTCATTGCAAAATGACTATAACCTTTCCTCAAGCGGCTTTAGGCGCTGACATAGAAGTATCTTTATTAGAAGAAAACAAAACAAAAGTCATTTCTATCCCACCAGGTACTCAAAACAATGGAACCTACCGTATCCCAGGCGGTGGAATACCGAGACTGCGAGGAGGAGGAAGAGGAAATCAAATTATTCACTTCTCCATCGAAACTCCAAAATCTTTAAATAAGAGACAAAAAGAATTATATAAGGAACTTGCCGAAATAGATGGGCACTCCTTCACCGATACGTTAAAAGGCCTATTTCAAAAGTTAAAAATGTAAATCAGCTTTTCAACCAAATCAACTAAAATCCTTTTTACTTCCTTTTCGATCTTTCTTTTTCAAAAAATAGTTAAAGATCGCAACCTAAGCGAAGACCTGAATACCGCTAACTGATAATTATTTCTCGAGAAAACAAATAAATTATTTGATAAAAACGTAGAAACCATTAAGAGTATTTTTCTATTTCTGCAAAAAGACTCATACTTGGATTATCTGTATACGCATAATTGAAGAAATAGTTCTAATAATTGATATTAAATCCGCAAACAATGAAAATTTAAATCCACCACCCTATTGCCGCTTAATTAGTTTTTCTCTTATTTCACAAAAGTTAACAAACCCTAATTAAGTTTTTTTAATTCTCCTTTAACACCAATTTAATTTCCAAACCTTATTTTGATTATAAGCTGAATTAAGACTTAAAAAAGTTTGTCTTTAAAAAAACTAATTATTTTATGGAGGGCTATCATGAGTGTTGATAGAAAAAAATATTTATTAGCTACATTATTAGCTTTGTTTTTAATTTTCCCATTCTTGAGCGGAACTAGTTTTAATTCTGCTTTTGCCTTAAGTGGTAAAGTAAACCCTGTGGGCACTAATTTGATTGTCGAAATAGCTAAAAAACAAAACCCTGCTGTTGTTTTTGTGGAATCAAAAACT
>CAJWOD010000079.1 GCA_913044145.1 uncultured Nitrospina sp.
AAGCAGAATGGGAAAAAGCAGGTCGCGGAAAATTAATGGTAAAATATCCTTGGGGGAACACCCCCCCCGACTCAAGCAAGCTTAACTACAATGAAGAGATAAATAAGACCACAAAGGTAGGTTCGTATGAAAACGGCAAATCAGCCTATGGACTGTATGATCTGTCTGGAAATGCATCCGAATGGGTGAACGACTGGCATTTTCCAGAATATTACCTCTTTTCTCCTAAGAAAAACCCCCAAGGACCCGAGAAAGGCCAATATAAAGTCATCCGTGGAGGTAACTGGAGAAACAAAGCCAAAGACGTTGATCTTGTATATAGAAACGCCACCACTCCAAAAAACCGTTCACTGGGAATTGGTTTTCGATGCGCCCGTTAGAAGAATAGTCCCGCCTAAAAAATACTACTTAACCATTGAAAAAATTTTAAGGTAGTTATCACTCTAATACGTATTCATTCATTTTTCCCGAGCACCACTTAATATTTTATCTAATAGTATATTTGCAATCTCTTGCTTCGCCATTCTTGGAAGGTTTTCGACTTGCTCATTAGAGTCGACTAAAGTCACTTGATTGTTGTCAGATTGAAACCCAATTCCCGGCGCACTGATATCGTTAGCAACAATCAAATCAAGCCTCTTACTTCTTAATTTTTCTAATGCGCTTTGTATCAGGTTTTGTGTTTCTGCAGCAAAACCAACCACAAATTGCTGAGTTTTGATCTTAGAAACTTCCATTAAAATATCTTTAGTAGGAACAAGGTTAAGGGTTTGTCCTTCCTTACCTCTTTTTTTGATCTTTTCCTTTTCGAGCTTTTCTGCAGTAAAATCTCCTACAGCCGCTGACATAACTAGCACATCGCACTGGGGGAAGCATTGCTGGACCAAGTTATTCATTTCTCCTGCAGTTTTACAAGCCTTGAAATCTACTCCCGTTGGAGGTTTTAAATGAGTAGGGCCACTAATCAATACCACCTCAGCACCTCGAGCTTTTGCTTGTTCGGCTACCGCATATCCCATTTTACCAGAAGAAGGGTTGGAGATAAATCTCACAGGGTCTAAGGGTTCATGAGTCGGGCCCGCAGTTACTAGAATTCTTAATCCATGCAAATCATGAAATTGTTTAAAGTGGCTATTAACTCTTTCCAAAATGGTATCAAGATTGGCAAGGCGGCCAGGACCATTGGTTTTACATGCCAGTTCACCCTCTTCTGGTTCAATAAACTTTACTCCCCGTGATTTTAATTTTTCAATATTTTCTTTAACGGCCAAGTTCCGCCACATTCCTTCATTCATAGCAGGAGCAATCATCACAGGCCCTTTGAAAGCCAAATATAAATTGCTCAAAGCATCATCTGCTAAACCGTTTGCCATCTTTCCCAGAGTGGAAGCCGTTGCAGGTGCAACCAACATCAAATCTGCGTTTTCAGCAATGCGAATATGTTTCATGTCCGCAGAGCTTTCTAAATTAAAAAGTTGGTGGTAAACCGGTTTTCTCGAAAGAGCTTCAAAAGTTAATGGGGTTACAAATTCTCCGGCATTGGCACTCAGCACAATTTGCACCTCTGCCTCTTCTTTCATCAGCATTCTTAATAATTCCACAGCTTTATAAGCTGCTATACCTGCCGATACTGCAAGCACAATATTTTTGTTCTTCATCCGCTTCTTTTTTAGGATTAGATATTTTAATTATAGATATTAATTCGCATGCAATCAATTATTTTGGGAAGCAATCCATTTAGATTAACTTATGATCCTTAGTTACATGCAGCAAACTTCGCAAATTCTTTTCGTGGCCCAGGCAATTCCTCCGGATCTTTGTTAAAAAATTTGAAGATCTGGACTAAACCATAAAACATTGCAATAGTAGTCCGATTATTATAAAAACTAAACGCAGGTATTAAGTAATGCATGAGCATTCCTCTGCGTTAATTATAAATTTGAATATTTAGCTATTGTCCTGATTTTGACTTTAAAAAAAATTCTTATAGTCGACGACTCTAATAGTCCTAATCATACCCTCTATAAAGAACTTGAAAACGAAGGCTTTACTATCTCTGTTCTCAACTCTACAGAAAAGGAATTAATCGACAAGGGTAAAACACAACTAATAATCGTGAACTCAAAATTAAACGAGCAAGACACTTTTAGTTTAATCAAAAATTTTCAAATAAAACATATTCCCATCATCGTTTGCTCAGAATGGGGAAAAGATAAATTGAGTTTTGAATTCTGGGCTTCTGATGTGAGTGTCGTTAAGGCTGAAGACAATAACGATTTGAAGTTCACTATAAAAGAAGTTCTAGCGCAGCACTCTTAAGGATAACGGAACGGTGACAAAATCTACAATCGAACCCCGATTTATTGCTATTGAAGGAGCTATTGGAGCAGGCAAAACATCTCTCGTAAATCTTTTTGGCGAACTGTATGGCGCACAGTTAATTCTTGAAGATAACGAGTCTAATCCTTTTTTATCAAAATTTTATGAAGATAGAGAAGCCTATTCCTTTCAAACTCAGGTTTTTTTCTTACTGAGCCGGTACAAACAATATGCGGAACTAGCACAAAGGGATCTCTTTAATTCGGTCGTTGTCATTGATTATTTATTTCAACGCGACAAAGTTTTTGCTCGTCTCAACTTGGAAGATCATGAGTTTAATTTATACGAACAGATTTTTAGTATGATCGATGCCAAAGCTCCAAAACCGGACTTAGTCATATATTTACAAGCAAGCACAGAAGTGTTGCAAGAAAGAGTCGCTAAACGAGGTCGCGAATACGAAGCATTTATGGACTCTGATTACCTCGATTCTGTAAACAAAGCGTTCGATAACTTCTTTTTTTATTACTCAGAAACCCCTCTTTTAGTTATAAATACCAATGATATCGACTTTGTTGAAAAAAAATGTGACCTTGAGGAGTTGATAAATAAAGTCAACAACCATAAAATAGGCAGAGAATATTACAATCCGCTTGGATCCTAACGGACCGGGACGGAGAAAGGTTCAAATCGACAAATAAACGTTTAAAACAAAAAGACCCTATACGGCTTCAAGTTTTTATCGACGTTTTTAAAGTCAAGTTGCTTTTCTTTCGGCAAGTGTCGGGAGACAATCGCAATTTTTCTGGCCTTCCGCTCCCACCTGTTTAACTCCAAGCCAAAACCGTAAATAAATATGAAGGCTCAACCTGTCACCGTTCCTGCTATTACGGCAAGAAAAAATTCAGGAAAAAAAATCACTGCTTTAACAGCTTATGATTACAGCTTCGCAAAATTGCTGGATACCACCCTAATCGATATTTTGCTGGTGGGTGACTCATTAGGAATGATTTCCCAAGGCCATGAAAACACTCTTTCGGTAACTCTGGAAGATGTGATCTACCACACACGTTCGGTAAGGCGAGGAGCACATCGGGCATTAATTGTGGCCGACATGCCTTTCATGTCTTATCAGGTTTCCGTTGAACAGGCAGTAACCAACGCTGGCCGTTTGATTCAACAAGGTCGGGCAGCAGCTATAAAACTAGAAGGTGGAGCACGAGTTGCGAACAAAGTCCACGCCATTGTTCAGGCAGGAATTCCCGTTATGGGGCATGTTGGTTTGACCCCACAGTCGATCCATCAATTCGGTGGATACAAAGTTCAGGGGAAAACTTTTCTCGACTCAAAACAAGTCAGACAGGATGCAAAGGATTTGCAAAAGGCAGGTGCATTCTCTCTTGTTCTAGAAGGAATACCTCAGGAACTTGCAACCGAAATTACCCATGATCTAAAAATTCCTACCATTGGAATTGGTGCCGGGTCCAAGTGTGACGGCCAAATCCTAGTAATACATGATCTAATTGGATTAAACCCTGAATTTACTCCAAAATTTGTCAAACGCTACGCTGAATTATCAGATGTAATTCAAAATGCTGTCACCGAATTCATTGATGAAGTTAATAGCGAAGTTTTTCCCGGCCCAGAGCATACTTATAATTTGAAAAAAGTCGCTCTTAAAAAGGTAAATTATGACCGCTGAACTAAAACAAAAAACCGTCGTAGTTTCAACAATTGAAGAAATAAAAAAAATAACTGAGGCATTCCGTGGAGGAACTTTAGGCTTGGTGCCTACCATGGGATACTTGCACAATGGCCATATAAACCTGATAAAACAATCTCTAAAAAAATGTGACCATACCGTGGTCAGTATTTTCATCAACCCTAGACAATTTAGTTCAGGTGAAGACCTTGATATATATCCGAGTAATCTGGCTGGGGATATAGAAAAACTGGAGTCCATAGGAGTTGATGTATTGTTTTATCCTAACAGGGACACGATATACCCTGAAGGATTCAAAACCAATATACAAGTTGATGGAATTACTCAGCATCTGTGTGGGAAAAGTCGGCCTGAATTATTTAAAGGAGTGGCAACCATAGTTCTAAAGTTATTTAATATCGTTCGTCCACAACATGCATTTTTTGGTGAAAAGGATTGGCAGCAACTTGCAGTTATTGAAACTATGACGCGAGATTTAAATATAGATGTTAAGATACATCGGGCCCCATTAATCCGAGAACCGGATGGCCTGGCTATGAGTTCGCGTAACAGTAACTTATCTACTGGAGAAAGAAAGAAAGCTCTTTCCCTTTCAAGATCATTAAATGATTCTAAAGAAAAAGTTAAAAAAGGAATCACATCTTCAAAACAATTGCGTCAGAATATAAAAAGCATAATAACCGCTGAATCTGGAACGCAAATCGATTATATTTCTATTTGCGATCCCATAAGCTTAGAAGAAAAGGAAGAAGTAAAAGGCCGAACGTTGATCGCACTGGCAGTAAAAATCGGGCCTGCCCGACTCATTGATAATTGCATTATAGGGGATTAAAATTGCAAAGAATAATGTTGAAATCCAAGCTGCACCGAGCCTCCGTGACAGCAACTGAAATTGATTATGAAGGCAGTATAGCCATTGACGAAAACTTACTTGAACTCGCGGATATCCGTCCCTACGAACAGGTTCACATATATAATATCAACACTGGGAGTCGCTTTATCACTTATGTTATAAATGCCCAGCGAGGCTCTGGAACCTTTTCAATTAATGGAGCTGCGGCTCGCCTAGCTCAGATAAATGATCGCATCATTGTTGCGGCTTATGGTAATATAGATGTTGATAATGAAAAATATCAACCAAAAGTTATTCTCCTCGATGCTTGTAATCAGGTGATTGAGAATTCCTAATTTTAAAAATCGAGCAATGACCTTGTGTTATTACAAAATTGCTCCCAAATATAGAGGCTAAGTTGGCAGAAATATTTAATTACCTTGCAATCGGTTTCATGCTATGGATGTGTATGGATTGCATTCAAAGACGCGAACATTTTGTTTGGATAATAATAATTATCCTGCTTCCACCTGTTGGGGCAGTGGCATATTTTTTTGCAATTAAAAATCGAGCCAGCAGCGCAGCCTCATCGACAGGTGGAACAATCATTCCCTTTGGCAAACCTGAAAAAAAAGAAGTAGAAACCGAAGAAACTCTACAGCTAAAAGAACTGATTAAAAAATATCAAAAAGCTTATCACTATGAAAAACTTGGGCAGGTTTATGTAGAGCAAAATAACTACGAATCTGCCATTGCAAATTTCGAAGAAGCCATCCAGCGTGATCCGGAAATGCTAGAAGCAAGATACGGACTTGCAAAATGCCTACATGGCCTGGAGCGGTATGACGAAGCCTCTACCGTATTGGAAAAACTAACCTCCTTGGACAAAAAATATGACTATGGTAATGCTATTTTTGGACTCGCCGAATGCTATCGTCTAGGCGGAAATGATGAAAAAGCATTAGCTGCCTATGGGGAGGTCATAAACTCTTTTCATTTCTTCAAAGCTTATTATCATTATGCTCGTTTATTGGATAAAAGTGGTAAAAAACAAGAAGCCATTGATAATATGAAAAGTATTGTAGGTTCCGCAAAAGACCTGCCGGATTATAAATTAGAGAAAGAACGATTTTGGATCGATGAAGCCTATAAATATTTAAGAAAGAATGGTATCGAACTAGCTTAACCTCCCCCAAAAACTGATGCCTCAGGTTTATGACAGTCCTCTCGGAAAACTTAAAAACTATCCGAAAAAATCTCAAATGTACACAGGGAGTCTTGTCCGAAGTTCTAGGAATCGGATTTAGAACCTACGTTCGTTACGAAGCAGGTGAAAGAGATGCTCCGGTCTCCCTCTTAATTAAAATGGCACGCTTAGGAGGATTATCTCTGGATCGTTTGCTAACAACAAAAGTTCTTCTCGAGGAATTACATTCACCCGATAAAAAAATATTACCAAAATCAAAAGTTCCCCCCGAAGTGATTTGCGGTAGCCTGGAAGAAGGGCGTCTGATGTTCAAAGGTCAGTTGGACGACAACCTTATCAGCACAAAAAAGGAGGAGCAAAAACTACTCATGCTGTTTCGTAAATTGAATACCAGTAATCAGAAAAAATTTTTGACCGATGTTGAATGGGTTTACACAAATTCTAAAAATTCGCTTCGCTATAAAAAACCAAAAAAAATCTCTCGCAAGCAAGAAAAAGCTAAAACCGCTATCAAACTAAGAAAACTGACAAAATCCATCAAAAAAATGACTGTTCGAGGATAATTTGACCACTTCCGATAGGAATGAGGCACCCCCGCCAATAGAGATATAGTTTCTTATACTTTTTGCCATAATTTGCACCCTCCTTTAATCCAATTATAATTGGATAATAAGTAAATTTGGTCAGCAAACCAAAATCATCTTTTACCAACTATGGAAACTAATTTTAGTTACCTTTTCCAAGAGTCGTCTATTTGCGAAGAAATTTTTTAAGGATATCATCCATATCGAACAAAAGAGA
>CAJWOD010000080.1 GCA_913044145.1 uncultured Nitrospina sp.
CATCTGCTTTTTTGTGTTCGAGAAGGAAGTGTCTCCAGGTATAGGAATCGTCTACCTGTGGTTGGTGGTTTTCCACAAAAGTTTTAAAAGGGTTCTCAGATGCTTTCTCTTCCTCAATCAATTTGGTTCTGCTAGGTTCGGTCCATTTTCTCAATGCAGAGGTAATCGAAGCCCTTGCTTTATCAATCCTGATATTGGCTTCATCCATAACATTATGGGCATTGTATATAAAGCATGCGATCAAAGCCATGCGCTGTTCCTCTTCGGATAGGTTGTCGCCATTTTCATATTCCCAAATATCAATGAACTTTTCTCTAATGACATTTTTATCAACCTCAGTGTTTTCAATATCGAGATATTTAAGGATCGGATCCACTCTTTTTCCTGCTTTTTCTCGGGCTTCAATTATAGCTGTGTCTTTTTCGTTTTCTTCACTCATAGATTATTTTAGGGCAAAATACCCATCTTTCTAGATAAAGGATTTGGCTTTTTAATTGGTGGCTTCTAAAATATCATAATCCGGTTTATGGTAGCAAGAGCCATGATTTGCATATGTAAAAGATATAAGTATGAATAAGAAAGTTTTCGACATAGTAGTGATAGGTTCTGGGGTTATAGGTCATAGTATTGCCTATCGCTTAAAGCAGGAAGACCCGCAACTTCGGATCGCAATTCTTGGAGACCCTGTCAATTCCCTGCAGGCTTCTCGGGCTGCAGCAGGAATGCTGGCACCTTTTTGCGAATGCAAGGTTGCCGATCCCTTTTTTAAGTTTTGTCGCGAATCATTGAACAAGTTCCCTAAATTTATTGAGGAACTAACATCGGTCAGTGAGGTTCCGGTTTACTTTTCGAAAGCAGGATCACTTATGCCATCCTCTTCTTTTCTGGATAGCTGGCAAGAACGTAAAGAATTTTTTGAAACGGAATCAATTCCTTATGAAATATGGGATGAGAGTAAAATACGGGAAAAAGCTCCTTTTTTATCCAGAGATTGCGGGGAGATCATGTGGGTTGGAGAAGGGCAGGTTAATAACCGACAACTTCATGATTCGCTTATGGCCGCCTCTAGAAAACTGGGTGTTCAAGTTTTAGAAACCAATGTAACCGGATTTATTCGAAAAGATTCTAATATATCTCAAGCCGTTACAGAAGAGGGCGAAGTGGAGGGGAATCATTTTGTTCTAGCATCCGGCAGTTGGTCCGCGCAGTTGGCAAAAGTGCTCGATGTAAACCTTCCATTAAAACCTATTAAGGGGCAAATGTGTCGTTTGAAATTAGATGAACCTTTTTTTGATTACACAATACACGGTATGATGACATATATTGCGCCTTGGAAAGAAGGAAACGGTTTTGTAGTTGGCTCTACCATGGAAGATAAAGGATTTGACTCTTCCATTGAAAGCAAGGTAATTGATGCTCTTATTCAACGAGCTGCTGAAATTCTCCCATGCATTAAAGATGCTTCGTTGATTGAATCGTGGACGGGTTTGCGTCCTGCTGCAAATGATTTGATGCCTATTATGGGGAGAAGCGAGAGGTATAAAAATCTTTTTTATTCTTCTGGGCATTACCGTAATGGAATTTTGCAGACCCCCAACCAGGCAGACTACATGGTATCAATTATCAAGGGTCTACGGGAAAATGAAATTCCTGAGTTTTCTCCATCACGTTATAACCTCTAAAAAAAGAACAATGCAGGATAATGAAACAGAATCAGAATTAGCCAGAGATTTCCAGAACGTCTGGCACCCTTGCACCCAGCATAAAGATTTCGAAACCATAAAACCTTTAATGGTGGAGAGGGCGGACGGTGTTTACTTGTTTGATCGCCAGGGAAAACGTTATTTAGATGCGATCTCTTCCTGGTGGGTAAATTTGTTGGGCCACAATCATCCCCGGCTCAATGCGGCATTGAATAGCCAGTTGGAAAAAATGGCGCATGTGATGTTTGCGGGTATAACGCATCAGCCGGCAATTGATTTGGCTTCTTCCCTTATAAAAGCCTCTGCTGAGAATTTGAGCAAGGTATTTTTTTCCGATAATGGTTCGACATCGATTGAAGTTGCCTTAAAAATGAGCTTGCAATATTGGCAGCAGACTGGAAAGAAAAACAAGACACGCTTTATTTATTTGAAAGGAGGTTACCATGGGGAAACACTTGGTGCACTTTCAGTGTGTGGATTGGATATTTTCAGAAATAAATTTGAAAAAGTTTTGTCGGACAATATAGAAGTCGAAGGGCCAGACTGTTTTCGCTGTCCTTATGGCTTGAATCGTGATAGTTGCAGTGCCGAATGTTTTGAACCTATGGAAAAGGCATTAGAGAAAAAGAATATTGCGGGTGTGATTGTAGAGCCTTTGGTTCAAGGGGCAGCCGGTATGAAAATTTACCCCCCGGTTTATTTGAAGAAATTGCAATCTGCTTGCGAATCGCATTCGGTGCATCTGATTTTTGACGAAATTGCCGTGGCATTTGGTAGAACCGGCTCTCTTTTTGTGAGCCGTCAGCATGATATTCGTCCAACATTTTTGTGTCTTTCAAAAGGAATTACATCAGGATACCTTCCTTTAGCTGTTACCTTGACTACGGAAGAAATTTATTCTGCTTTTTATGATGATTATAACAATTGGAAAATGTTCATCCATAGCCACAGTTACTCGGCCAATCCTCTAGCCTGTTCGGTAGCTAATGAAACCCTGGCAATAATTTGCCAAAAAGATTTTATGTCAAGATTGACACCAAAAATAAAGCTAATGAAAGAATTAGGGCAGCAAATAGCAGAAGATTCAAGGTGGTGTGGAGAGTTTCGTCAAGAAGGTATGATCGCTGCGTTGGAATTGGTAAAAAATAAAGATAGCAAGCAGCCGTTTCCAATTGAAGATCGAGTGGGCTATAAAGTTTATTTAGAAGCTTTAAAGCGGGGTGTTTTTTTGAGGCCGCTGGGAGATGTCATTTATTTTATTCCTCCTTTAGTAATAAGTGAAGAAGAGATAACAACGATGATGAAAACAGCCCGGGAATGTATGGCAGTAGTTCTTGATTAATTTTTAGATGTTGAGGTCACTATGTATGATGTAACTGTTAAAACCGGATTTTCCGCTGCACATCAGCTACGGTTATATGATGGTAAATATGAAAACCTGCACGGGCACAATTGGACAGCGCAAGTAACTGTTGAGGCAGATGAGCTCAACTCGATAGGCGTTGGAATAGATTTTGTGGAACTTAAAGAAATGGTTGAGAAAATTTTAAGTCGATTGGACTATCATAATATTAATGAAATCCCTCCCTTTGATAAAGAAAACCCTTCTGCTGAAAATATCGCTCGTTGGTTATTTCTAGAGTTGAAAACCCAAATAGATACGGAATCAACACGAATCAAACGGGTAGAGATTTATGAAATGGAAGGTTGTGGTGCTAGTTATTTTGAGTGATTTTTGATTCTCCTGGCTTAAAACCCTTATTTATAATTCCTATTATCGAATTAATAGATTAACTCTCCGAATCTTTATTCATCTTTTTGTTTCCCTCTGTATAATACTCTTCGGTAATCTGCGTTAACCTTAGCTAACACTTTACGGATTATTATGGTTCACTTGATTGAAGATCTCGCTGTTTTACTCTTAGTTTCTCTTCCTATAAATCTTTTATTTCACAAGCTTAAATTGCCATCTGTAATGGGTTATCTAATTGCAGGTGTTGTGATCGGACCTTACGGCGGACAATTGATTGATGATATTGAATCTGTCAAGCACCTTGCTGAAATCGGCGTGATTCTACTTTTATTTGTCATCGGTTTAGAGTTTTCACTCACCCGGCTTTTAAAAGGCTTGGTTTCTGTTTGCGGAATAGGAGGACTTCAATTAGCTTTAACAGCAGGGACCGTCGGATGGATTGTTCATTTATATGGGTTTGCGCAAAACCAGAGCATCGCTTTAGGCTTGCTCGTTGCTTTAAGCAGCACTGCCATTGTATTGAAAATGATTACCGACAGCGCCGAAATAGATACCCTCCACGGCAAACTTTGTATTGGCACTCTTTTGTTTCAGGACCTATGTGTGGTCCCAATAATGCTTCTTGTGCCTCTATTAGCCAAAGCTGGAGCTATTTCTCACATGGAATTTTTCTTCGCCATGTTTCAATCTGTTGCCGCAGTTGTTGCAATATTTTTTCTTTCAAAATTAATTGTTCCAAGTATGTTGGCATGGATTGCACATACGGGTAATAAAGAACACCTGACCCTTTCTGTTATTTTTATTATTCTAATAACAGGCTGGGTTTCACATAAGATGGGATTGACTCTGGCAATGGGTGCTTTGATTGCCGGGATGATTATTTCGGATTCTGAATACAACCACCAGATAATTATCGATATTCTTCCGCTTCGTGATTATTTCAGCAGTATATTTTTTATCTCCGTAGGAATGCTATTGCAAGTTGGGGTCTTTTTTGACTCTGTTTTGTTTTGCTTGGCACTTGTGGCGAGCGTTATTTTATTCAAGATGTTTCTGATGTTTCTTTCCTGCATTCTTTTTCGAACTCCCATTAGAATCTCTTTAATTGTTGGAATGAGATTAGCGCAGATAGGAGAGTTTTCCCTAATTATTGCTGCAATCAGTCTCGAGCAGGGCCTTTTAAATAACTACCAATATCAAGTATTGTTGGTTATCTCTATTTTATCCATGCTAGTTACTCCTTTAATGATACAGATTTCTTCAAGGCTATCTATCTGGATTTTTTCAAACATGAAGACAGAAGAAAGCAAAGACAAAAAAGACGAGGCTTTAAATGAGCATGTAATAATATCAGGTTATGGCCTAGGGGGAAGAACTTTAGCTAAGGTTCTCAAAGAGGCACAAATCCCATTTATGGTTTTGGAATTAAGTGGCGAAAAGGTTAAGCGAGCATTGACAGAAGGGTTGACCACACATTACGGGGATTGCACTCAAGAAGAGACCCTTTTAAGGGCAGGGGTTAAACGAGCAAGGATGATTGTCTATGCTATTAATGATCAAGTGAGTACTGAAAGAGCTGTTCGATTAACGCGCAAGTTAAATCAGGATATAAAAATTATGGTCAGGACTCGCTTGACTTCCCAGGTGGAAGAGTTGAAAAATGCTGGCGCTGATGAAGTTATTCCTGAAGAGTTCGAAACTTCCATCGAAATTTTTTGTAGAGTTTTAAGGGATTATCGAATTCCAAACAATATCATTGAACAGCAGGTAGAATTAATTCGCATGGAAGGTTACAGTATGTTTCGAGGGTTATCCCTAAATACGGAAAGTTTGAAAAAGTTTTCAACCTATCTTACAGCGACGTTGACAGAGTCTTTCTTTATCTTGGAAGGCTCATGGATTTGCGGCAAAACTTTAGCTGAGATTAATATTAGTTCTGGGTCAACCATTATTGCTGTGGTTAGAAATAATCAGCCGCATCCTAACCCAGAAGCTGAATTTTTAATTTTATCTGGTGATATTTTAATTTTGTTTGGAAGCCATATGCAATTAAACAAAGCAATTCATTACCTTCAAGAAGGACCTTCGGTAGCAATTAATTAAGAAATTATCTTATGGGATTTAACAATACACAGGCCGTAATTCTTGCAGCGGGTATGGGTGTGCGCCTTAAGGAATTAAATCGGGGTATTCCAAAAGGATTCATTTCTCTCGCAGATAACACACCTATTATAGAGCATTCGATTGAAGCTCTTTTAGCCTGTGGCATCAATGATATCATTATTGTTACTGGGTTCATGGATAAGCATTATGAGAATCTTCGCTCTAAATATCCGCAAATAAACACAGTCCGAAACGAAAAGTTTTCAGAAACAGGGACCATGTATTCTTTATGGTGTGCTCGAAAACTTATAAATACAGATTTTATTTTATTAGAATCAGATCTAATTTTTGAATCCCGAGCAATTAGAGCTTTGTTAGAATCTCCGATTAAAAATTCACTTTTAATAACGGGAAAAACGGAAGCTGGAGATGAGGTATATGTAGAGGCAGACGGGGACTTCGTTAAACAGATTTCCAAGGACAGAAAGGTATTAGGTTCAATTGTGGGAGAGTTTATTGGCGTATCCCGGTTAAGCTATGATTTTTACTTGAAGTTAATTCAGGCAGCTGAAGAGAGTTTCGAATCGGATTTGAAGATAAGTTACGATATGGATTGTTTTGTTACGGTGGCAGACAAAACACCTTTAGGTTTTTTGAAGATTGAAAATCTCTTATGGTCCGAAATCGATGACGCACTACAATTGAAAAGAGCTCAAAAAATATGGAAGAAAATTAAAAGTCAAAGTTCATAAATCCTTGCTGTTTATGGGAGGATTTATCCAAATTCATATTCGGCTTCTGATATCCAGTGAATTGGAATAGAGTCTGGGAGCAAAGTTTTTTTGTTGATAAAAGCCGTTTCGACCTGATCGCGGTTCAGGTTTATTGCAGATTTGAGGTTTGCTCCGCAAAGGTCTGCATGGTTTAAGTAAGTATTATCGAAGTTAGCTTTCGTAAAGTCGCATCCTACAAGGTCGGCGGCAATGAGTTCAGAGTTAGTGAGATTGGCCCCAGATAAATTTGCATTTGCTAGAAATACCCCTGTTAAATTTACTTCGCTTAAATTGGCATTTTTAAAACAGGCGTAGGTCAAGTTAGCCCCTTCGATATTAGATTCCTTAAGGTTTGCATTGTTAAAGTTTGCTGAGGTGCAATTTGCTTCGACTAGGTTTGCCTGGGTTAAAATAGTATTGGAAAAGTTGGTGTTTTTAGCTCTACAGCGGTAAAGAA
>CAJWOD010000081.1 GCA_913044145.1 uncultured Nitrospina sp.
TGAGGACCTGCATTATATGAAATTAAAATATGCGTTCCATTTCCCCCAAAGCGTTTGTCTAATTGACTTACATATTTTACTCCAAGTCTGATATTTAGGTCGGGTTCAAATAATGCATCAGAAACAAAAGGTTTGTTAAGTTTGTTTTTTGGATAAAGCTTTTTTCCGGTAGCAGGCATAATTTGCATGAGACCACGTGCGCCTGCAGGAGACAAGGCTTTCCTGTTAAAAAGACTTTCCTGTCTTATAATGCCAGTTATAAAAAAGGGGTCTACTTTTCGATACTTTGAGTTAGAAGCTACGGTATCTCTATATGCCAGAGGGAAGAAATACTTCCAAAAACGGAGCGATAAGTTACGCTTACCCGATTTTGTGGCAAAGTTTTTATACAATTGTAATAACTTGAGCGACTCAGGATAACCGTCAGCTTTATGATAAAGGTTAGAAAGCCACAGCACGCCGGTTAAATTTTTTCGAATGGATTTTTCAAGTTGTTGTATTTCACTTCGCGCCTCAATAGTTAGGCCAAGCGCAGATAATTCTATTGCTCGGTTATGAGAGAATTTTTCCAGGGGGGTCAACGCTCTACCCAACTTCACCGGTATTTCCGCGCCTTTGTTTTTTATATTATTTTTAGTTAAAGATATCCCCGTTTTTAATAATTGTTCCTTGGCGCGAATGCCGTGAAAGGTGTAAGGGTATAGATTGGCGACATCGCTAAATAATTTTTTAGCTTTCTCTTTATCACCCATTTTTTCTGCCGATTTTGCGCTCCAATATAAATTAGATTCTATGAAAGGCCCCTTGGGAAATTGTTGGGCTAAATCCTGAAAACGTTCAAATGCTTTTTGAAATTTTCCATCGATATAATTCACCCAGCCAAGGCGCCATCCCGCCCACTGCCCGTAAAATTCTTCAGAATATTTATTCAAAGTCATTTGATAGGTTTTAAGAGCCTCAGGATAATTTTTTTGTTCTTCGTAAATCTTCCCCAGAAAAAATAAGGCTTTAATGGTTCTCTCAGAAGAAGGGTTTCCCTTTGCAACCTCTTTAAAGTATTTGGCCCCAGCTGTGGATTTGCCAAGATTCCATAGGTTGCGTCCAATATTGAACTTGGCTTTTTGAATTTGGTTGTGCTGAGGATACAATTTTGAAAAATTTATCAGTGCAATGTTTGCTTTTTTCCTATCTCGTAATCCTCGATGAGCATTTGATAGAAAAAAATAAAATCTTCCTGGCATTGTGTTATTAATTTTTTGGATTCCTTCAACTTCATCAATAACTTCTTTATACCGTGCGGCTTTAAATAATTGTTCGATTCGTTCTGTATGCTCCTCTAGGCTTAAGGAAGTTTCATTTATTTCTGGAGATGCCAACAGGCTTTTTATCGCAGCTTCTGCATCGGAGGTCAGATCGTGGTTGGGGTATTTAATATAGAGCTTTCGATAACTTAAATAGGCTTCTTTTTTATTGCCAAGGTTTTCTTGATGAACAGCTAACTTGTAGATTAGATCAGGAAGATAAGATCGAAAACGTTTGTAGCGAGAGGAGTTTGTTATAGTTGTGATCGAGTTTTGCAATGTTTCCGTAGCTTTATCAGTTACGTTTGTTTGAATATAAGTATCTGCAAGAACAATTTGGGCTTCTGGATAGAGCTGAGTATCTGGAAATTTTTTAATTAGCTGTAAAGTATGGTCTCGCGCCTTGTCATACATTTTGTTAAGCAATTCTGCTTTAGCTAAATTCAGTAAAATATAATCTTCAATGTCTGGATAACTTTTTATTAGAGGAGATAATAGTGCGATAGCTTCTTCATTTTTATTGTTCTGAATATTAATAAGGCCAAGCAAAAACTGTGTGCGTTTACTTTCCATTGAATCTGGATCTGTATTCTGAATAGCCAGAAGGTGGTTTTTAGCTTCAGCCCATTTTTTTTTGGCAAAAAAAGTTTTTGCTTTTTTAAAATTTTGGGCCGTGTTTTTAGCCTCTGTTTTAGCAACAAAACCCAAAAAAAGAAAAACCATTAACAGGCAGGCGACTGTATTAGGTAGGCGTGAGAGTAATTTATCGCTAAGAGTTTCGGGAGTATCATTTTTGTCTGTGGCAATGATTTGGGCGTCAGGCATTTTTCTAAACCATGTGAGTTGTCGCTTAGCATAATGTCGTGTTTCCCTTTTGATTTCGTAAATTGCTCTCTTTAAATCATAATGGCCCATATGGTAGTTTGTCATTTGGGTGTAGCCTATACTTTTTAGAGGTTTTAAATCTGGTGAGAATCCTCGGTCCAGAATCTGTTTAACTTCATTTTCCAGTCCAGATTTGATCATGTCTTCAACTCGTTTGTCAATTTTGGCATATAGCTCCAATCGGTTCCATTGGAGAATGAATGTATGAATGGGGAATCGAGTATCCGGACAAGAGTCTTCTTTTTGAAATTCTGAAAATGGTTTTCCCGTTTCCAAATATACACCCAAAGCCCTCTCGATTCTCACAGAATCTGTTTCAGATATTTTTTCTGAACTAACAGGATCAATAGCTTGTAACTTTTTATAGACCTTTTCGATTTTTTGCTCGAGAATTTCTTTTCGTATTTTTTTTCTAGTCTCTTCTGATATTTCTACTGCACAGTCGTAGTCTTGTATTAATACTTTGAGATAGAGAGCGGTCCCTCCAACAAGGATGGGTATTTTATTTTGACTCATTAAGTCGTTTATGATTTTTAACGCCCGGATTTTAAAATCGTAAGCATTGAACTCTTCATCAGGCTCCAGGATATCAATCAAATGGTGCGGAATAGTTTGGCGTGCTTTAGCTGAGGGTTTGGCTGTTCCGATGTCAAAATATTTATAGACCTGCATAGAATCAGCACTGATAATTTCAGTGTTCAGTTTGCGGGCCAATGCCACGGCAGTTTCACTTTTCCCCGATGTGGTGGGTCCTGTCAATACAATTAAAGGAATCATAAATCTCCTTCATCTCCTTAGAATAACTTCCATCTTTATTATAAACGTAGAGAGGGGGATCAACTATTAAATCGCTTTTCTTTTGGTTGGTGGCCTCCACTAGAAAAATTTTTGCTTCTGAATTTTTACTTCCATGAATGAAACGGACGCGGCTGGGAAAAAGTTCCCGTATTCCAAGTTCGTATAAAGTTTCTTGTAAGCGGATGGGTGGATAGGCCAGAGTTATATGACCACCTTTTTTTAAAATAGATTTTGTTTTGTCGAGCATGGCAGACAAGCTTAGTTTTAACTCATGTCTGGCGAGGGCTTTTCCTTTATCGGGGTTTATGTGGCCAGAATTAACTTTGCGATAGGGGGGATTGGATACGATCAAATCAAATTGTTTTGGAGCCAAATTCAGATTGAGAAAATCGCCACGGATAATTTTAATTTTCATTTGATTTTTAGTAACGTTTTTCTCAGCATTTGCAGCAGCAGAATCTTGAATTTCTATTCCCGTTACTTTGAGTTCTGGTTCACGATAAACCATTAGTAGCGAGATGATGCCGCAACCAGTGCCAATATCGAGAACCTCTTGCCCTGGGAGCAACCTAACAAAATCTGCCAATAAAAAGGGTTCAATAGAATAACGATAACCGGAATCATTCTGAACTATAATCTGGTTTTTAATGGTATCGACCGTGCTCATGAGGAAAAGATGATTTTGCAAAAATTCTTGTATTTGATTTTATCTTATCCAATATAGCCCATCAACTTTTTGAGAGTTGAACTATTTGTTAACAAACAATTACTTGGTGCGCTGATATTTCTTACTTTAAGGTATCCAATAGCCTTGACAGGCAGAGGTCTATGCTTGCGTGTGATGATCCTTTAACGATTCCATGGAAAGTACTCCCGCCATGAGTTTTTTGCTTTTAGAACAATGGCAACCGGTTCTTTCTCATAGACGATGGGGTATTGCCTGAGAGTTATTAACAAGCCGTCTTCTGAGGAAATAAGTTCTTCTAGTTTTTTACCACTATATATGTCACGGACTTCGCCGATTTTTTGCCCTTGCTTTAAGTAACTTCCAACTTTTACTTCTGTAACAAATATACCTGCGGTTGAGGTTTTTACCAATACTTCTTCATCGGGTTGATAAATTCGGGTTTTACCTTTATTTTCGGAATCTTTTTTACGATGATCTTTGAGAATTCCTTCTGCCTTCATAAAATTTAGAATTCCTTGAAACAGATTTTCGCATTGCTGTAAATTGATGGTTCTGGGTGATCCAGCAGAAATCATTACCGAAGAGATTTCTTGCTCTTGCCAGTGATGAAATAAATTTACTTTTTGGGTGGAATATTCTTTTTGCTTACGTACCGTTTCTATTTTTAAATCGCGGCACATTTTTTTTACACTATTATTTGACTTATACACTTGGATATGAGGTGCATCTTCATAATGCGGTGGAGCGGAAGTTAATATAAGGCCCCAAAATGAATCTTGTGTATGCTCCAGAATCATATAAGCAATAGCTTCAGTGGTTTCGCCTTGAGAGTTACCAGGAAAAGCGAGATCCATATCCATTCCATCCAACGGCCAAAGCCGTGTTCCGGATTGCACTGCGTTGATATTGACAACCGGGAAAGTTTGTACTTGTCCGGTTAGCGTGTAGTGAGGGTCCAAGCCCTCGATAACCCTGTCTAAAAACTGTGTGAGCTGTGAATTAAGAAACAACCCGTTTAGATGATCTCCTTGCAATCCACTTACTATAGATAAAGACTCACCAGCTTTCCCCCAAACATTTTTATAAAGTTCGAGATTTTCCCCATATGGAGTTGGTAGTGTAAGTATTTTTTCTTTCACTTTTTCCTCAAGGTTTCGACAATTCGTGCCAGTGGAGAACCTTTATGCACTAAAGGATGTTCGCGAAGAGTGAACAACAAACCGGAACAAGGAGAAACTATTTCCTTGAGAACGCTACCTTCAATGGGGTCAATTAGCTTCCCAAGCCTTTCTCCTTCTTCTAGGAATTTACCCACCGCTACTTGTTTTATGAATAGTCCAGAATGATAAGCTTGCACCATTTTTACTTGATCCGATTGGACGAGTTTGGGTTCTTTAACTGAATCAAGTTTGATGTTGAGGGTTCCTGTTTCGTGGAGTAAATTAAGCATCCCATTAAATATTTGGTCGCCTGC
Organism: uncultured Nitrospina sp.; assembly: GCA_913044145.1. GTDB lineage: Bacteria > Nitrospinota > Nitrospinia > Nitrospinales > VA-1 > UBA8687. The sequence goes on from CAJWOD010000081.1 coordinate 5,147, forward strand.
GTTTGGGTAGATGCGATGACAAATTCCAGTTTCTATAACTAATGCGGGAGTTTTAGCTTTGTTCAGATTAAACGCTAAAGTTGACGCAAAAATTTCTGCGTTAGGGTGAATCCAAATCAAGTCCACATTGCAATTTTTTGCCAGCGGGAGAAGTTTTTTTTCAAAATCTTTAATGATGCGTATTTGTGGAAGTTCCATCAATTGAAGATTGCTGGAATGAAAGTCAATAACAATTTCCGACGATGACTTTAAATCTTGCAAGAGGATTTGTGATGTTTCAACAGCGAGAGAATCTATTTGTCCAGAGCCGAAAGTGCGGTTGACGTCTAGGGAGAAGAAAGGCCAGAGTCGAGTTGCATTTTCAAGAGCCTGAGGGTTTACCGCCGGATAAATATTTATTTGCCCTTTAATGGCTTCGGGATTGGAGATTTCCAGCTCTTTGAGGTAACGAATTAATTTATGGCAAATATAAAGACCTTCCAATTCGTCACCATGAAGCCCTGCTACAAAAGAGACTCGGGGTTTGTTAGATTGTGCTGAAAAAGTATGTTTAAGAATTTCAACAGGAGGGCCAAGAGGGCTTTTAATAGAAAGGATGCGTTGAGTTTGCAAGGGCTTATTGAATACGGTCTTTTTTTATTTCGATTTTCATGGCATCTATTTTTCTTTTTAGTGTGTTGCGATTGATGCCCAAAGCCTTAGCAGCAGATACCTGTTTTCCGGAATAGGTTTCGAGAACGATTTCAAAAAGATGCTTTTCTACCTTTTGTATGAGTTTGTCATACAATAACCCATTTTCTTCAATATTATTGTTTTTCAGAAAATCTTTTATCAGTTTGTTCAGCCTGTCATCCCATTGGTTGGCAAAAGCACCTTCTTTTTGTAAATGCGAAGGAAGATGTTCGGGCAGGATGGGCCCAGAAAGACAAAGCATAACTGCGCGTTTAATTACATTTTCCAGTTCCCGGACATTACCTTGCCAATGGTGGCTACTTAAAATGCGTTCGACATCGGGAGAAAGGTATACATTGCCTCGGGCCAATGATTTGGAGTATCGGCTGATAAAATGGTTTGCAAGTAGCAGGGTATCTTCAAGTCTTTCCCTCAGTGGTGGTATATGGATATGAATAACATTAAGACGATGGTATAAATCTTCACGGAAACTTTTTTGTTCGATCATATCGAGAAGGCTTTGATTTGTCGCGGCGATAATTCGCACGTTTGCCCTCAAAGGCTCTTTGCCACCTACCCTATAGTATTCATTATTTTGCAAAACACGTAGTATTTTTGCTTGTAATGGCAATTCCATATCCCCTATTTCATCCAGGAACAAAGTGCCGCCATCAGCTTCCTGAAATTTTCCTATTTTTCTTTCAACCGCACCGGTGAATGCACCGCGTTCATGCCCAAATAATTCGGATTCTAGAAGTTCTCTTGCAATGGCCGCACAGTTGATACAGACAAAGGCTTTATCTTTTCTTTTTGAATAATGGTGAAGAGTGCTCGCGATCATTTCTTTACCTGTCCCGCTTTCACCAGTAATGAGGATAGATAAATCGGAGCCTGCTGATTTACCGATTATCTTAAAAATTTCCTGCATGCCTTTGCTTTTTCCTATTATTGAATTTCCATCGTTTTCTGTG
>CAJWOD010000082.1 GCA_913044145.1 uncultured Nitrospina sp.
CTTCTAGTTAGTAAGGTTGACAAAGTCAGAATGTTTATTTAGTATCGCTTTTAGGTTAAACTAACTTCATTAGAACGCCCTGCCGGGAAAAGACGATCAATTGCTCACCCCTTGAAAAATGCGGTTTAAATAAGTTTTTAATAAATATTTCAATTTAAATAGTTATGGAAAAAATTGCCATTGCTTCTGATCATGGAGGATTTGACCTTAAAGAAAATATTATTGCCTACCTAATAAAAAAAGGTTTGGAGGTTGATAACTTTGGAGCTCATAGCGCTGATTCCGTAGATTACCCAGATTATGGAATTAAACTTGCTCAAGCTATTATTGATAAAAAATTCGTTCGAGGTATTCTAATTTGTGGAACTGGAGTAGGAATGTCCATTGTTGTTAACCGGTTTCCTGGAATTCGTGGAACCCTTTGCTCTGATGTCTATACAGCTAAAATGTGTCGTGAACACAATGATTCTAATATCCTTATTATGGGGGGTCGTGTAATAGACGTTAGTTTGGCCATAGAAATTTTAGAAACCTGGTTAAACACCGAGTTTGAAGGCGGGCGGCACCAAAGACGTCTTGATAAAATTAACCAAATAGAGACTAACTTAAAAACCAAATAAACGGGTCCAACTCGTTAAAAACTAAGCTTGTTGAGGAGGATTTTACATTGTCACTTGCTGAATTTGATCCAAAAATTGCTCAATCCATAAGGGATGAAACAGAACGGCAAAATAACACCCTTGAGATGATTGCGTCTGAAAATTTTGTTAGCCGCGATGTACAGGAAGCACAAGGTTCTGTTATGACCAATAAATATGCCGAAGGCTACCCTGAGAAACGTTATTATGGGGGGTGTGAATTTGTTGATATTGCTGAAAACTTGGCAATTGAAAGAGCTAAAAAGTTATTTTCTGCCAATCATGTAAATGTTCAACCGCATTCAGGATCGCAAGCCAATATGGCGGTATATCATACCCTGCTTGAGCCTGGAGATACTATTTTAGGGATGGACCTTTCTCACGGTGGGCATCTCACGCATGGTTGCCCAGTAAATTTTTCCGGTTATACCTATAATGTTGTTTTCTACGGCGTTAATGAAGAAACAGAACTCATTGACTATGAAAAGGTTAGAATACTTGCTAAAGAGCATAAACCAAAAGTTATTGTAGTTGGCGCAAGCGCCTATCCAAGAATTATAGATCCGATAAAATTTCGAGAAATTGCAGATGAAGTAGACGCTAAAATAATGACTGACATTGCTCATCCTGCTGGACTTGTGGCTGCAGGTTTATACCCCAGCCCAGTGCCTCACTCTGAATTTGTAACCACTACAACCCATAAAACTTTGAGAGGACCTCGAGGTGGCATGATTCTTTGTAAAGAAGAATATGCTAAGGAAGTAAATAAAAAAATATTTCCGGGAATCCAAGGGGGTCCGCTAATGCATGTTATAGCCGCAAAAGCAGTCGCTTTTAAAGAAGCTCTTAGTAGTGAATTTGTGTCCTATCAAAAACAGGTAATTGCCAATGCAAAATATTTAGCCCAATTTCTTATTGATAATGGAATTAAAATTGTTAGTGGAGGAACAGATACTCACCTATTGCTTGTCGACCTTCGACCCCAAGATATAACTGGGAAGGATGCGGAGGGGGCTTTGGATAAGGCAGGAATTACCGTCAATAAAAATACAGTTCCTTTTGAAACACGGAGTCCATTTGTTACTTCTGGGATACGTATTGGAACTCCAGCGCTCACTACCCGCGGGATGAAAGAAAAAGAAATGGAGCAAATTGGGGAAATGATCACTCAAACTTTAGGTAAAATCGACGACGATACGTATCATAAAGAAACGCGAAAAAAGGTTCGTGATCTTTGTGATCAGTTTCCTCTTCATTACGAACTAACTAATAAGTAAATAATAGCAAATGAAATGTCCTGGTTGTTCTGGAATGGAAAATAAGGTCATAGATTCTCGTTTGAATAAAGAGGGAGATGTTATTCGTAGGAGACGAGAGTGCTTGAGTTGCACTGACCGTTTTACCACTTATGAAAAACTAGAGCACTCACTTCCATTATTAATTAAAAAAGATGGTCGTAGAGAAGAGTTTGACCGTGAAAAAATTATTTCGGGTGTTAGAAAAGCCTGTCAGAAACGTCCGGTAAGTACAAAGGATATTGAGGATCTCGTCGATCGAGTTGAACATCATCTTCAAGAGCTTGGAGAAAAAGAAATCCATGCGGTTAAGGTAGGCGAAAAAGTAATCCAGGAAATCTATAACCTGGATGATGTTGCCTATGTTCGGTTTGCTTCAGTTTACCGTTCTTTCAAAGACGTGAACGAATTCATGGTAGAGCTTAAGGAAGTCCTAAAAAGTAAAGATTCCACAAAACCCCGCGATGAATGGCAGTAAGCCACGATTTTATTCTTTCCAAGAGCCTAAATTTCATTAAATTCCCATTAAAAAATGGCTAGGAACTCAGCGTTGAATCCTATAAAACAAAATGTTACGATGGATCAACCTTTTTAACATGTATCTAATTTCCCTAGTTCAAAGCCAATGGATAAAATTTCCTTTAATATCGCATTATTAAGTTATCTGGTGGCTTCATTAGGGTATTTCGTATATTTAGTATACCGGCGCCCATTCGTCTCTACCATGGCGGGTTGTATGGTCGGTATGGGTTTAGTTTTTCAAACTATTTCTATAGGAATCAGATCTAGCCTGACGGGACATGGGCCGTATACCACCTCCTATGAGGTTGCTATGTTTCTAGCTTGGTTTATGGTTGTTATTTATGTTCTTACGGAATGGAAATATAAAATAAAGGACTTAGGGGCTTTCGTCATTCCTCTTGTTTTTTTTGTCATGTTGATTTCGATATTTTTATCGAAGGATGCGGGACTTGTTCCTGAGGCTGAGGTACGATTCTGGCTAACTTTGCATAGAACATTATCCATTATAGGATATGCTGCGTTCTCAATAGCATTTGCAGCTGGAATTATGTATTTAATTCAGGAACATCAGGTTAAAACTAAAAAACTAGGCATTATGTATTTTCGTATGCCTTCATTAGAAGTATTGGATAATCTTAACTGTAAAGTTATCACTATTGGTTTCCCTTTGTTCACGTTGGGCTTTATGACAGGGTCCATCTGGAATACAAAAGTGGATCAAGCTTTTTTCTCATGGGATTTAGTAAAAACTATGCCTATGGTAATGGTTTGGGTAATTTATGGTTTAGTATTTTTTGGAAGAATGGTTACTGGGCTTAGAGGGAAAAAAGCTGCGCAAGGGGTAATTTTGGGCTTTATAGCCGTTATAGGATCTTACTTTCTACATATTTAACTCATGACTTCAGAAGCAAATTTAATATTAGTAGGGGTCAACCACAAGACGACACCTGTAGAGATCCGCGAAAAACTGGCTTTTAGTCAGGTTAAACTCGAGGCATCCCTGGAACAATTAGTGTCCAGCCCTGAAATTATTGAGAACATCATTCTTTCAACCTGCAATCGAGTTGAAATTTATGCAAGAGTAGAAAATACCGACCAAGGGATCCAATTATTACAAAACTTTATTTGTGATTATCATGGTATCTCTCGGGGGAATCTCGATCAGTATTTTTATAGTTACTGCGATAATCAGGCCGTAGAGCATTTGTTTCGGGTCTCTTCCAGTCTCGATTCAATGGTTTTAGGAGAAGCGCAAATATTAGGTCAGGTAAAAGAGGCCTATAATACCGCTCTTTCATTCAGCTCTACTGGGATGGTATTGAATCAATTATTTGAGAAAGCGTTCAATGTTGCAAAAAAAGTTCGCGAAGAAACCGGTATAGCGGAAAGAGGTGTATCTATCAGCTCTGCTGCGGTGGAATTAGCCAAAAAAATTTTTGAGGACCTTGAAAATCATTCAGTAATGTTAGTTGGTACAGGGGAAATGGCCGAACTTGCCGCTAAGCACCTAATTTCTTACGGGGTCAAAACTGTATATGTAGCAAGTCGAACTTATGAGCGTGCAGCTTCTCTTGCGCAAAGTTTAAATGGTTGTGCTCTAGATTTTGAATCCTTTAAAGAAGAAATGCACCGCGCTGACATTATTATTACTTCTACAGCCGCCCCTAATTTTATTATTGGTAAGGAAATGATCGAAACTGCAGTTCAAAAAAGAAAAAATAAACCTATATTTCTTATAGATATAGCTGTGCCGCGGGACATAGCCCCAGAAGTAAATGAGCTAGAAAATGTTTATTTATATGATATTGATGATTTGCAAAATGTAGTTAATGCTAATATGGAAGAAAGGCAAAAAGAAGCAGAAAACGCAATGGAAATCATAAAACAAGAAGTTACTAAATTTAACAACTGGTTCTCTACATTGGATGCAGTTCCAACAATTGTAGAAATGCGAAACCGCGCAGAAGATATGAGAAAAGTAGAAGTTGATAAAACCCTTAAAACCATGGATCATCTTTCTTCTGAAGATAAAGATGCTATACAACAATTAACTCAATCGCTCGTCAATAAAATTCTTCACAAACCCACGATAAACCTAAAAAAGAAAACCCAATCTCAAGACGGCCATATTTACCTTAAAGCTATTCGGGACTTATTTCACCTAGACGACTAAATGACAATTCGTAAAGTAAGTATTGGAAGCCGAGGGAGTCCTTTGGCATTATGGCAGGCTAACTGGGTTAAAGACTTGCTTTTAAAGCAACACTCTGACCTTACGGTAGATATACAAATAATTAAAACATCCGGTGATAAAATTCAAGATGTGCCCTTGGCTAAAATTGGGGGAAAAGGACTATTTGTTAAAGAAATTGAAGAGAGCCTTCTAAAACGTAACGTGGATTTTGCTGTTCATAGTATGAAAGATATGCCAATAAATTTTCCAATAAACCTCTGTATTGCATGCGTGGCTAAAAGGGAAAATCCTTTCGATGCTTTAATATCAAGAAATGATATTAAACTGGAAGACCTTCCAAAAGGAGCAAAAATTGGAACGGGAAGTTTACGCCGAATATCTCAGTTATTGAATTATCGTCCTGATTTTGAATTGATCCCTCTCCGTGGAAATTTAGAAACAAGATTAAAAAAACTGGATACAGAGGGGTTGGATGCAATAATTCTTGCTGCTGCAGGTCTTATCCGTCTGGGCTGGGATAATCGAATTACAGAAATTATATCCCCAGATATTTTATTACCTGCAATGGGTCAAGGAGCTGTAGGTATAGAAACTCGCAAAAATGATGTCGAAAATCAAATACTATTAGCTGATATCGATGATGAAAATACTCACTATGCACTTGATGCTGAGCGCGCCCTGGTTAGTCAATTAGAAGGTGGATGTAATGTTCCTATCGGAGCTTTTGCTACATTGGATGCTGATCAAATTACTTTAAAAGGCCTAGTCGCAAGCCTTGACGGAAAAACTTTATATAAAAAAGAAATGACCGATATCAAAACTAATGCCATCGCTATGGGTAGAAAAATGGGTGACGAACTTATTGGAATGGGTGCGGACCGTATAATGCAGGAAATTCAGTCTATCTAAAGTTAAGGATTGTATAAAGAATAGGGAAATAAAATTAAAGCCAAATCTCCTGAGAGTTTAAACGTTCATATGCCAAATCCGTAGCAACATCTCGAAAGAAATAATTCTCCTTCATTCGTTTGAATATTTCTTGCATATTTTTTGAAATCGTATCAAAGATAAGTTTCTCTGTATAAAATCTAGTTCCATTTGCCTTAACTTTATTTCCATAAGCAGCACTCTTGGACATTCTACGTTCAACGGCGCACCCGATAACTCCACCTGCGTTTACGATGAAATCTGTTAATGATAAAATATTTCTACGATGCGTTAAATAATACTCAACAGGTTTACTACTTGGGGAGTTTGCGCCTTGAAGAATAATACGACAGTCAATTCGATCTATATTTTTAGATGTTATTGCATCTGGTCTTGCAGCGGGAATTAAAATATCACAAGGTGCTTCCAATAACCAATCCAGTTTTTCAGGTCCGAACGTTTTTTCTACACTTTTTGAATAAAGACTTAATCCACCATTGAATTTCCTAATTCTACAAAGTTCATTTATATCTAATCCTTCAGGATTCCATAAGGCACTGTTAATATCGGATGCACCTATTATTATTGCACCTTTTTGGACTAATTTTAGCGCTACTGGACAACCCACATTTCCGAAACCCTGAATAATGACCTTCGAATTCTGGAGTTTAAAATCATCCAATAAATATTCAAGCGTTTGCGCCGCTGCATAAAGTCCATGAGCAGTTAATTCCCATTCATCAATTGGAACTCCTCCATTTTCAGCCGGTCGACCAGCTCCACCCCGATCATGATTTGATTTTTGTAGTATTTTTGCGTGGTGTTCATATATTGTTTGAATATCATTTTCGTCGGTTCCCATATCCGCTGCTGGCACGTAGTTTTTTAGATCGAATAAAGCCTCCCCAAACATTTTCATAAGGTCTTTCTTTAAGATTGGATTTATATTATTAATTTGTTCATTGAGGAGCAAACCAGATTTACCACCTCCATAAGGTAAACAGGCCGCACTATTTTTAAGGGTCATAACTCGGGCCAATCTTTTAATTTCATTTCCGCTTATGTTTTGGACCAAACGAATACCTCCTAACCCTGGGCCTCTATTAGTATTGTCAACACTTACATAACCCCAAACTTTATTAGTTTCTGTTTCAATTACTTCATAGTTAGCTTCCTGTGA
>CAJWOD010000083.1 GCA_913044145.1 uncultured Nitrospina sp.
CGATAAGAAATACTCTTTTTTTCAAGCAGAGCAGCTATTTCATCTACCCTTTCAATTCTCCTTGGAGCAAGAATCAAAACCAGGCAGGGATGTTTTTCCTTTAACTGCTGATGAGCGTTGAGAATTATTTCTTCTTCTCCAGCATGGGTGCTACCAGCTATCCATACCGGTGTGGTTTCTTCTAATTTATAATACTGTCGCAAACGATTTATGTCATTATCCGTCATTGCCTGCAAGGAATCGAATTTTGGGTCGCCGACAACTTCTATTTTCTCTGGGTTTACTCCCAGCGCTACCATAGTTTGCTGACTATTATTGTTTTGCATGCAAAGTAGGTTGAATTGTTGAAACATATTTCTAAAGAGCGAGCCAGCTTTCAAATAGCCACTGGCAGAACGATGTGAAATACGACCATTGAGTAAGATTATTGGTGTATTTTGTTTATGTAATTGGTCGATCAAGCCGGGCCAGAAGCCTGTATCAGTGACCGCATATATATCGGGTTGAATTCTGTTCCGTGCCAACCAGGTGAAGGGTAGGCAATCTAAGGGATGAAAGAAAATATTTTCCGCTATTTTAAGATGCATCAAGGCCCCTTCATAACCAGAATCAGTCGTGACGGAAACCACGATTTTTAAATTTAGGTTTTTTTCATGAATTTTTTTTAGAATAGGTGCGGCTGCTTTTACTTCCCCTAGAGAAAGTGCATAGATCCAAAGAATTTTACCTTCTTCCTTTTTTATTTTTGGGACAAAACCAAAATGGTGTTTCAGAAATTTAAACTTATGTTTCGAAAAAAATGACAATATGGTGAATACAGGAACAATGATAATAGCGATCAGAAGGGAAAGGATGTGGTAAAAAAAGGCCATATCAAATCAAAAACAGAATTTAAGCAGAATGTGTCTCTTCGATAATTTTTATATTACGGAGTGCCGCGCCGCGATGTTTGCGAACAGTTTCGGCTGCTGCCCGACCGGCTTTTTGCCTGTCTTCAGAACTTAAGATAAAATGTTTGAGCTTTGGATAGAGCTCCTCTTCTTTTTGTAGTTGGATTCCGCCTCCCGAGTCAATGAGTAACCTGGCTTCATCTTCAAAATTATTCATATGTCTGCCGAAAAGCACAGGGATATTGAATGCCGCCGGTTCGAGGATGTTTTGACCACCAAAACGAGGGTTGAATCCACCTCCAACATAAGCCAGTTTGGCATTGGCGTAAAAACTGCTCAACACTCCCAGTTTGTCCACAAGAATTAATGAGCCCGGGCGGTTTACCCAATCGCCCCCTTCCCCCATTTTTGAGTATGAGATATATTCTACATTAAACTCGCGAATAAGATCTTCTACTTCACGACACCGTTGCATATGTCTGGGGGCGATTACTCCAATGATATTTGGAAAATCATTTTTTAGTTTAACATAAGCTTCCATCACGAGCCCTTCGTCTCCCGGGCGGGTTGACCCAAAAACGATTAGAAACAAACTGGGGTCAAATGCGACAGATTTTAGCTTGTTAGCTTCCATTGGAGGGGTATCAAATTTTATATTACCCGTGACTTTTATTTTTTCTTCAGGTATGCCGAGTTCAAGCAATCGTTCTGCATCTAATTGAGAGCGCATGGAAAACAGGGTTACTCCTTCTGTAATCCATAAAAAGAAACTTTTTAATTTTCCATATCGATTTAGAGATTTTTTGGAGACTCTTCCGTTAATTTGTAGTACCGGAATTTTTCTCTTCTTACATTGCCTTAATAGGCAGGGCCACAACTCTGCTTCAATAAGGATTAGTTGTAATGGTGCAATCTGGTCAAAGACCGGGTTCAACCATAACGGAAAATCTAACGGTAGTCTGAAAACATGAGGCAGGTCTTCTTCCTTTGCCATTTCATATCCCGTGGGAGTGAATGTGGATAAAACGATAGGACGCGTTTCGCCCTGTTCCTGTAAAACAGTGATGAGGGTTTTTGCCAAACGTACTTCACCTACTGATGAGGCATGTATCCATAAGCTTTCTTTTAGCTTTGGAAGAGTTTTTGTACCTTTTATCCTATTCTTAATATTTTTTCTAAAGCTTGAGGAGATCAAGGCTTTTAATATTAGGAAAGGAGATACGGCAAGCATCAGGGTGGCTGTTAGCATATAATACAAAAAATCCATATGGTAAGAGTATACTCCTAAAAGATTTTAAAAATATTGATAAAAATGTCAGAGCTATTCTATAAAATCATATCTCCAAACCGAAAGTGGTATTGGTTTCCTGTTTTCTGGTTTTTGAGATGCCTCTCATTTTTTTATCTTCTGGGCCATCATTTTCGATTGTGGGCCTATCGCTGGGGGATTTTTCCCCGGCACAGCCTTGATTGCCGAGTCATCAGCGTTGGAAATCTAACCCTTGGTGGGACAGGGAAGACCCCCTTTGTTATGATGATTGCTGAGACTTTGAGAGGTAATGGATATAAGCCCGCTATCCTGACGCGGGGTTATGGGGGGAAATCCAATAAGCTCGTAAACGTGGTGTGTGATGGGAAGTCTCTTCTTCTTTCGCCGGATTGGGTAGGAGATGAAGCAGTGATGATGGCAGAGAAACTGAAGAACGTTCCCATAATTACAGGTTCTGATAGGTTTCAAACAGGCCGTTATGCTTTAGAAAATTTTGAAATCGACACCTTGATTCTAGATGATGGATTCCAGCATCTGGCTTTGCGCAGGGATTTGGATATCCTACTATGCGACCATCAAAGACCTTTGGGGAACAATTACTTGTTCCCTGCTGGTGAATTGCGCGAACCTGCTTCTGAAACACGAAGAGCAGATATGGTTTGCTTTACACGCTATTTAGGAGGCCCAGTTAAATTTTCTCAAAAATTTCTTGGTTCAATTCCGCAAATAAAGACCCATCTTCGGCTAGATTCTATAATTAACATGGAAAATGACGATGTTTGCGATGCAGAAGCTTTGAAGAATCAACCGGTGGTAGCGTTTTGTGGGATCGCAAACCCTGAAGGCTTCCGCCAGATTTTGGAGGATTCTCAGGTACAATTAAAAGTGTTTAAAGCTTTTCCGGATCATCATGTGTATAGCTTACAGGATATTAAAGACTTGGAGTCTCGAGCTTTGAAGGAAGGAGGAAAGCTCATCCTCGTTTCTGAAAAAGATGCAGTCAAGTTAAAAGACATTAAATTTTCATTGCCATTTTATAAAGTAGTGATTGATTTGGAAATACTGGAAGGTAGAGAAATATTCAATAAAAAAATAACTACTACTAGCCGTGGAGACCAATAGCCGCAGCTTCTTAAACGGCAGATTAATGGCGAGGGGGATTAGATAATCCTTATTTTTAATGATTGATATAAAAAGCCTAAGCTCCAATCAGCGATTTGCGATTAATGTTTTGGTTCCATCGCTTTATCTTTTCCCATTAGTCTTTGCTTACCTTAGCCCAAAGAATTTTGGATTTGGCTATGACGGATTGGTATATGTAGGTTTGGCGGTTGGCTCGGTGGGAATGACCCTGTGGATTACGTCCATCTTGACATTAGGTCATTCTTTGGCCGTTTTGCCAGGGGCGGATCGTTTAGTGACACGGGGAGTTTATCGATATATACGTCATCCGATTTATACTGGGATCATTTTAACTTTGGGCGGATTATTTTTAGCTTGTGGTTCCACAATTTGTCTTGTTTATGTATTTGTGGTAGTGGTTCCTCTGAATGTTTTTCGGGCCAGAATAGAAGAAGTGGTTTTGCAAGAACAACTTGGTGAAGCCTACCAACAATACCGTGCCGGCACCTTTTTTTAGTTTCTCTAGTGACTTTAAAAATTAAATTTCGAGTTTTACTTACCCAATGTAGTGAGCCGATTGAAAACGGCGAGTTGATAATAGAGGGCGGAGATATTTTAGAAATATCCCGGCAGGTTTCTAAAGTAAGCACAGAATATACGATAGATCTCTCTGATCACTTGTTGATGCCGGGTTTTGTTAATGCCCATAGCCACCTTAGTTTGACAGCCCTCGAAAACAAACTTTCACCTTCAAAAAACTTTGCCTGTTGGATCCGTGATTTAATTGCTCTCAACTCTGCCTTGAAAAATGAGGAAAGGGCTTGGGGTATCCAAAAGGGTGCTAGTGAAATGAAATCTTCAGGGGTAACCGGTCTTGCTGATTATGTAGCAGACTCAGCTTTATTGGATTCCATTGGTGGTTTAGGCTTTCGAAGCGTTTTATTTTTAGAAATTATCGGGTTTCAAAATAAAAAGGCCGAGGGTCTAGCAAAAGAAGTGGAGAGAATTTTTAAATCGCATGGATCGATATGGACTTTGGGAATCGCTCCTCACGCACCTTATTCTGTTTCTGAAAAGTTGTTCCTCCAATTAAATCAACTGTCTAAAAAGTACGGATGTTTACTTTCTACTCATCTAGCAGAAACTGATGAAGAGAGTCAGTTTATTGAGAAAGGTGAGGGGCCTTTGGTAGATCTTTTAAAAGACAGGAAAGCTTTTGATGTTAATTGGCAAGCTCCGGCGACAAGCCCAGTTAGTTACCTTAAATCTCTTGGTACTCTCAATGAAATGGTTGCAGTTCATTGTAATTTTATTGATGACGATACAGATGCTGTGCAAGCGGCGGTGTTTTGTCCGAAAAGTACTCACTGGTTTGGGCGCATTAATATTCTTCCAGTGAGAAAAATGTTGGATGCTGGAGTTCCTGTTGCCTTAGGAACGGATTCTATGGCCAGCAATGATTCCTTAAATTTTCTCGAGGAAATACGAATGGCAGATAAACTATTACCAGAAGTGAGTCGCAAAGAAATCTTAAAGATGGCTACGAGTCTTGGTGCGGAAATTTTGAGGCTTCCTTGTGGGAAAATAGAACCCGGACAAAAAGGAGATTTCATCGGATTTAAGATAGGGTCTGACTATAGTGGCGACTGGCACGATATTCCTTTCGAACCGCAAAGAAAGAAAGTAGATTTTTATATGGTGGATGGAAAGTTTTAAGCCTATTTCTCTGATAGTTATGCGGGTTTTTTGACTCCTAATAAAACTATTACTCAAAACAATCAGAACGCTGATATCGACGTTTCCTCCAGAACTTTTCAGACAATAATGTCTCGAGGAAAACTAGTTTTTGATTGATTGAAAAGAATTTGCTAAATTTATATTTTTTTAAAAAACTTTATGCTAAAATATTCCGCTTTACTTCATTTTGAGTAGTTTTTTATAGAGGGGGATTTTTTCGGGGAAAAAACCGTAGGTCATGCTATAGTTGTCGTAACGCCCTTTCGTGGTAAGAAACCCAGTTAAATCTAAAGTTTATAGCCTAAAATCTCCATTTTATGTTGCAACTTTGTAAGGCAAAGTGTACAGTGGGGGTTTTTATTTGCTGAGCTGGCATAGCTCAGTTGGTAGAGCAGCTGATTTGTAATCAGCAGGTCGGGGGTTCGAGTCCCTTTGCCAGCTCCAGTTTTAACTAATTGGTTTAAAAAGGATTCTGGCGCCCTGCGTTGGAGGATAAGGTTGGATGTTTGACCGGCTTTTGAAAGTCGCGTTTTTCCCAAAATTCCGGGGAGGTTCCCGAGTGGCCAAAGGGAACAGACTGTAAATCTGTCGGCTCAGCCTTCGGAGGTTCGAATCCTCCCCTCCCCATCCTGAGTTTTGAGGTTGGTTGAACTTGCGGGAATAGCTCAGTTGGCTAGAGCGTCAGCCTTCCAAGCTGAGGGTCGCGGGTTCGAGTCCCGTTTCCCGCTCCACCTTTTTGGTGAGGCGAATGAGTTTTTTTGCGCCCACGTAGCTCAGTGGTGGAGCACTTCCTTGGTAAGGAAGAGGTCATCGGTTCAATCCCGATCGTGGGCTTCGGGTTTTAACTAGGGGTGGTTTAAGAAGCGAATCATTTGTAAACTTATGCAGGCTCAAACCGGGGAGTTGATCCCATTCAAATAAATAGGGGTTGTCTAGTATTATGAGAGTGATTGTTCATTTTGCATGTTCTGACTGTAATCGCAAAAATTATTCGAATACGAAAAATAAAAAGACCACCACACAAAGGTTGGAATTTAAGAAGTATTGTAAGTTTTGCGGGAAGCACACCCCCCATAAGGAAACAAAGTAAGGAAAAATTAGGTGGTAGGTAGTTAGGTTCAATTAAGGATTCAGTGTCGGGCGAGAATATTTATTCCCCTTCATACTGGGCTGGCAAGGGTTCAATTTATTAGGCCAGTAGCTCTAATTGGTAGAGCATCGGATTCCAAATCCGAGGGTTGGGGGTTCGAATCCCTCCTGGCCTGTATTAACTTGTTTAGAGGATTATGTTTTCAAAAGCAGTAGGGTTTCTGGTTGAGGTTAGGGCGGAGGTAAAAAAAGTAACGTGGCCTACTCGTCGGGAGGCTATGAGTGGGACCGCTGTGGTCGTGTTCGTAGTTCTGGTTATGGCTTTATTTCTGGGAATTGTTGATGCGATTCTTTCCAAGGTTGTTCAAGGGCTTATAAATATCTAGGCGGGTGAATATTGTCTAAGCAATGGTATGTTATCCACACCTATTCCGGGTTTGAACGGAAGGTGAAGTTAAATATAGAGGAGCAATTCGGGCACTCTAGTTATGGTGACCGTTTTAACGAGGTGGTGATTCCCACCGAAGAAGTTGTCGAGGTTCGAAAAGGCAAAAAAAAGGTTTCTTCGCGGAAATTTTTTCCGGGTTACATCCTTATCAACGTCGATATGAATCAGGATATTTGGTACATGAT